>DATLVJ010000526.1:0-14937 GCA_035577585.1 Candidatus Limnocylindrales bacterium | reverse complement strand
CGTGGCGGGAAGCGAGAAAGGCTTTGGGCAATTCAACATCAACGGCAACCGCGACCGTTCGAACAATTATAACCTGGATGGGACGGACAACAATGATCCCTTCTTCAACAACTCGGCCTTGAACCAGGTGGGCATCACGGGCGCGCCGGCGACGCTGCTGCCGCTGGATGCGATTCAGGAGTTCAGCATCCAGTCGCAATTCGGCAGCGAATACGGGCGCAATTCAGGAGCGGTGGTCAATATCATCACGCGCTCGGGCACCAATCGTCTGCACGGCTCGCTTTACGAGTACAACCGGAACTCCGCGTTTGATGCTCGCAATTATTTCAATACCGCGCTGCAGCAGGACGGAACGCCAAACCCGCAGTCACGCTTCAACAACAACAATTTCGGCGGATCGGTGGGCGGCCCCGTGATCAAGGATCGTGCGTTTTTCTTTTTCGCCTATGAGGGACAGCGGGAACGTGTGGGCTCCGACTTTACGCTGACGGTTCCTTCCGCCGCGCAGATCGCAGCGGCGCAGGCTGTGGCCGTGAACAACCCAGTTCAGACGGTGCCGAACGTCAACCAGGCGCTGATCAAGATTACCGACCTGTTGCCGACCAGCGATTCGAACTCACTGGCGTATTCCGTGCGCGACAAAAACGACGGCAACAACCTGATCGGCAAGATCGACTACCGGCTCAACGACAACAATTCGCTGAGCGGCCGGTATGCGTTTGGGCAGAGCGATCAGGTGTTCCCGCTGGGCTCGCTCGACGGATTTGGCAGCGGTTCGCGGCTGGCCAATTTTGCGCAGATTTCGCCGACACGGGTGCAGGTGGTTTCCGTGAACTGGCTGACGACCTTGTCCCCGACTAAGTTCAATGAAGTTCGGTTCGGTTACTCGCGTTTTCGCACCGGCTTCAACTCCGCGGATGCGACGCCGGGCAATCCGAATTTCATCGATCCCAATTTGCTCGGGCTGGATATGGGCACCAGCCATGTCGGGTTGCCGGAAATCGATTTCAACGGAGACCTGGAGAACCTGGGTGCGACCGGGTTCAGCGTGCCGCGCGGACGGGTGAGCGAAACGTTTCAGATTCTGGACAATTACACCTGGATTCACGGGCATCACACGATCAAGTTTGGCGGTGAATATCACCGCTATGACGTGCAGAGCTTCAACGATAACCTGGAGCGAGGTTTGCTGGACGTAAATACCTGCGTCTCGCTTGACGACGGCTCTTGCCCCACGCTTTCGGACGATCGAATCGTCAATGAACTCGCTAATTTCTATATCGGGAACATCTTTGCGCTGGGAAATGCTGGCAACACGCAACGGTTCACGTTCAATAATAATTTCGGATTCTTCGGCCAGGATGAATTCAGGCTGCGGCCCAACCTGACGGTCACCGCGGGCCTACGCTGGGAGTACATTGGGCCACTCGGTGAAAAGCACAACCTGCTCTCGAATTTCGACGCCAATGATAATCTTGTGCAGGTGGGATCGCCTACATTGCCGAACGTATACCGGCGCGACCTGAATAATTTTGCGCCGCGACTTGGAATTTCCTGGAACCCGCGGCGGAATACGGTGGTTCGCGCAGGCTATGGTTTCTATTACGACTACACGCCTCAGAACAACCTGATCGCCAACTTCACCAACTCCGCGGGCATCGCCACAAACCCGGTTTCCTCGCTTTCGAGCAGCCCGTTTTTCGTGGGCGCGCTGGATTTCAACTCCAATGCGTTTAATGGAACTGCGACGGGCACGGTCTTCACGCCGACTGTGTTTCCCCAATCCATCTTCATCACCGATCTGAATCTCCGGACTCCCTATGTACAGAGTTGGAGCCTGAATGTGCAGCAGGAACTTGGAAAAAGCGTCGCCTTAGAAATCGGTTATGTAGGAACGAAAGGAACCAAGTTGACCCGCTTGTACGACCAGAACCAGGACTTTACGAACGCGCAGTGGGGAACGATTGACGTTTTCTCCGGAGGCGCAAATTCCACATACCATGCGCTGCAAACCACCGTGCGCCTGGCACAGTTCCATGGAATTTCCGGATTTTCCACTTACGCTTGGGGGAAATCGATTGATGGAGCCTCCGACGGAATCGATTTCAACTTTGCCAGCGCGGCGTTTCCGCAAAATTCGGACAATCTGCGTGCGGAAAAGGGGCCGTCCACATTCGACACGCGCCATCGGTGGACTTCGGCCATTACGTATCGCGTCCCGACCCTGCCGCGCGTGCCGAATCTGCTGGGAGCCGGCTGGCAACTGAATACGATCCTCACGATTCAATCCGGCCGTCCCATTCCCATTGTCAATTCAAATGACAACAGCGGAACTTTCAATTTTCACCAGCGCCCGAACGTGGTCGCCGGCGTGAATCCCATTCTCTCCAACTGGTCGCCGACCAGCGGATATCTGAACCCCGCCGCGTTCAGCCAGCCGGCGGACGGCACGTTTGGAGATCTGGGGCGCAATGCGATCTATGGGCCCGGATTTCACAATCTGGATTTTTCCGTGACCAAGGACTTCCCGATTCGAGAACCAATGCTTCTGCAATTCCGGGCGGAATTCTTCAACCTCTTTAACCACCCAAATTTTGCCCTGCCCCAGGGGTCTTTCGGGTCGGATACGTTCGGGCAGATTACGCAAACCCCGGATGTGGCGCAGGGGAATCCGGGACTCGGCGGAGGCGGACCGCGTGTCATACAGTTCGGGCTGCGATTGCAGTTCTAATGGGAAACTTCGCAGTTCGGCTTTTCAGCAGACAGGCGCGGGAAACTGCGCCTGTTTTTTTGCCGATTTGCTTTTTTGGACGCAGCGGCCGACAATCGGGAGAATTGAGCAGGAAAGAGGCTAGCTATGGCTGATGCCGTTATCGTTTCTTCCGTTCGAACTCCAGTGGGGCGCGGATACAAAGGTTCGCTGCGCACGACGCGGCCCGACGATCTAGCTGCGTTGGTTATCAAGGAAGCGCTGGTGCGTGTGCCGGGGCTCGATCCCAAAGAAATTGACGATGTGATTTTGGGCTGCGCGATGCCCGAGGGTGAGCAAGGCATGAACGTGGCGCGAATTGCGGCGCTGCGCGCGGGACTTCCGGTTGAAACTTCGGCGATGACCGTAAACCGCTTCTGTTCCAGCGGGCTTCAGGCCATCGCTTTGGGCGCGGAGCGCATTCGCGGCGGCGGCGCGCAAGTGATTATCGCCGGCGGCACGGAATCGATGTCGCTGGTGCCGATGGGCGGAAACAAGATTTCGCCAAATCCGTGGCTGGTGGATCACTATCCGGATGCGTACATCAACATGGGGCTGGGGACGGAGAACATTGCGCGGAAGTTCGGCATTTCACGCGAGCAGGCGGATCAGTTCGCGGTGGATTCGCACAGGAAAGCGGTGGAGGCGCTTGCAGCCGACAGGTTCAAGGATGAAACAGTTGCGGTAGAGGTGAAGATTACTTCCCTGCCGAATGGCAACGGCGCGAAGAGCAAGGGGCCAGCAAAAGCAGCAACTCAGACTTTTTCATTCGATAGGGATGAACTGCCGCGGCCGGGAACTTCGATGGAAGTGCTGGCGGGGTTGAAGCCTGCGTTTCATGTAAAGGGCACGGTGACGGCGGGAAACAGTTCACCGATGAGCGATGGCGCTGCGGCGGTTGTATTGATGAGTGATGCGAAGGCCGCGCAATTGGGGCTGAAGCCACAAGTGCGGTTTATTTCCTACGCTACCGCTGGATGCCCGCCGGAGGAGTTCGGCATCGGGCCGGTGTATGCAATTCCGAAAGCACTGAAACTGGCGGGGCTGTCGCTGGGCGACGTTGCGATAATCGAATTGAATGAAGCGTTCGCGGCGCAGTCGCTAGCAGTGATTCAGCAGGCGAATCTGGATCCCGCGCGGGTAAATCCAAATGGTGGGGCGATCGCCCTTGGCCACCCACTTGGCTGCACCGGCGCAAAACTTACCGCGTCGCTGATACGCGAACTCGAACGGCGCAATGCGCGTTACGGTATGGTGACGATGTGCATCGGCGGCGGCATGGGCGCTGCAGGCATCTTCGAGCGGGTGTAACTTCTCAGTTGCCTGCCTTCCAGAGGCCGACGGTGTTGCCTTCGGGATCCTGCATCCAGGCAAAGGTGCCGGCGGGGATTTTCACTGGTGGGACGAGGGTTTTACCGCCCAACCCCTCCGCCTTTTTGAGATAGGCCCCCACGTCTTCCACTTCCACATAAAAAATCGTGTAGTGATGCGGTTCGTGCCCCAACGCGGACATGTGACCGGCGATGCCGCCGGCTTCGGTCGCGATCATTGCGGCCGGACCCATGGGCTGCATCTTCCAATCGAACATCTGGGAGTAAAAGTCCTGCGTCTTCTGCAGGTTGCGGCAGCCGATCTCGAAATGCACAACAGGGCATCCCATTGATCCTCCTCCTGAAGAATTTCGGATTCGGGCGGTTGGCGGCAGTCTGACACAAGTGGCCCGGGGAGTCGCCCCATTTCTCGGCGGACAAAACGGTTGTCCGTTTGGCGAGCCGGGGCAAGATTCGACAGGCTGGCCCAACAGACTATTGCGAAAACCCCGGCGCTATGGGTAAAATTTCAGGTCTGGAATTTTCAAACGGTTGTTTGAATTTTGCGAGCGGCCCCCGAGCCGGCAAGGAGCATCACCCATGGCCACTTCCCTTCTGACCAAACCCGCAGCGAAGGGCGGCAGTTTCCTGCTGGAATCCGCAGCCCCCGCGGACATCTTTACTCCGGCGGATCTTTCGGACGATCAGAAACTGATCGGGCAGACGGCGGAAGAGTTTGTGCTGAAGGAAGTGCTGCCGCTGGCAAAGGACTTGGAAAACAAGAAACCGGGCCTGATGGCGGAGTTGGTGCGCAAGGCGGCGGAGCTTGGGTTGATGAGCGGTGGGACGCCGGAAGAATACGGCGGTGCGGGCCTGGACAAAATTGCCACAACCGTTCTGACGGAAAAAATTTCCATTTACGGCGGCTTTGCGGTGACACACGGAGCGCACGCCGGAATCGGCACGCTGCCGATTGTTTATTTCGGAACGGAAGAGCAAAAGAAAAAATACCTGCCCAAGCTGGCAAGCGCCGAACTGATCGGCGCCTATTGCCTTTCGGAGCCGCAGGCCGGCAGCGACGCACAGAATTCGCTGACGCGCGCGGAATTGAACAAGGAAGGCACTCATTACATCCTGAACGGGCAAAAGATGTGGATCACCAACGGGGGCTTCGCGGATTTGTACGTGGTGTTTGCGAAGGTGGACGGAGAGAAGTTCACGGCGTTCATCGTGGAACGCAAGTTCCCCGGCTGCAAGCCCGGCAACGAAGAGCACAAAATGGGAATTCACGGAAGTTCGACGACGCCGATTTTCCTGGAAAACTGCGCGGTGCCGAAGGAAAACGTGCTGCACGAAATCGGCCGCGGGCACATCGTTGCGTTTAACGTGCTGAACGCGGGGCGGTTTACACTGGGTGCGTCGGGCGTGGGCGGATCGAAACACGTACTGATGACCGCTTCGAAATATTCGAAGGAGCGCAAGGCGTTCGGCAAGCAGATCGGCGAGTTCGGTCTGATGCGGGAAAAACTGGCGGAGATGGCGATTCAGATTTTCGCGGTGGAATCGATGATCTACCGGACCGCGGGCAACATCGAAGCCGCGATGCACGCCGCCTCCGGCTCCGGCGACAAAGCGCAGAACACGATGAAGGTGCTGGAAGAATACGCGATTGAGAGTTCCATTTCGAAAGTGTACGGCAGCGAGATGCTGGACTATGTGGTGGACGAAGGGGTGCAGATTTTCGGCGGCTACGGCTTCCACGAAGACTACCCTGTTTGCCGCGCCTACCGGGATTCGCGCGTCAACCGCATCTTTGAAGGCACCAACGAAATCAACCGCATGCTGATCATCCAGATGCTGATGAAGCGCGCCATGGGCGGCCAACTGGCGTTGATTCCGGCGGCGATGAAGCTGGCCGATGAAATTCTGGCTGGGCCCTCGTTCGAAGAAGCACCGGAAGGCGTGCTGGCAGAGGAGGCGCGCACCATCGCCAACTGCAAGAAAATGTTCCTGCAAGCCTCAGGCGGCGCGGTGCAGAAATTCCGGGAAAAGCTGGCCGACGAGCAGGAATTGATCGGCGCGCTGGCCAACATTGTGATGGAAGTTTATGCGATGGAATCCACCTTGCTTCGCGCGCAGAAGGCTGCAGCCAGCAAGGGCGAGGCTGCTTCGGCCGTGATGATTGATGCCGCGCGCGTATTCATTGCGGATGCCGCCGAGCGCGTGGATCACGAAGCCAAGCGCGCCATCGCCGCCGTTCATGAAGGCGACATGCTGACCACGCAGATGGCCGTGCTGAAGCGCTTCGGTAAGCGGCCGGCCGTGGACACAATAGCCTTGCGCCGACGTGTCGCTGCCGCCGTACAATCGCAGGACCGCTACCCGTTCGAAGGTCGGTAAGAAGCCCGAGCAGATTCACAAGGGATCCCCAAAAAGACCAGCCGAAAAAGCAACTCCCTGACCCGTTATGGGGCAAGAGAGGCGTATGCTTGTACCGAGTTGAGTCAATACCTGGGGGACACGGAGATTTCGCCAAGGGATTTCAAAGTAGCGGTGACCAACCGGGCACAGTTCTAGCCAGCGGACCTTTCCCAAAGCGGAACTCCCCTAAACTGAATGTAGATACAGTACTAGGACTTATATTTGAGTCTTCGTCCCCTTCCCCGGTCGTTGGTCGTGGCGGCCCTCTGCGTGGTCACCCTCCATGTTGCGGCCGTAGTGTTCCTCGGCACCTCTCCCTTCGGTTCTCTGGTTGGTAATGCACTGCAAATTTTCTCTAGTTTTCTGGCTGCGGCCATGTGTTTTCAAGCGGCGCGGCGATCGCCAAGTTTCGGTCGCTCGTTCTGGATTCTGGTTGGGTTCGGCATGGCCGTGTGGGGAGTGTCCGATTTTGGCTGGATGTACTACGAGATTTTTCGGTTTCGTGAGCCACCCCCGGGCTCGCTAATTCGTTTTCTGTTTGACACGCACGGCATGTTCTTCGTGATGGCCATTTTCCTGAACCAGGATAAAGAGGACTCGCGAGTGGACACGCCCGAAGTGCTGGACTTCGTGCAGATCGGCATTCTGTTTTTCCTGGTTTACTTCGGCGCGTACTACCTGCCGGCCATCAATCTGGGTTATCAAGAGGCGCTTGTCCGGGAATTTGAAGTGATGACGGCCGGAGTTTCGGTGATCTTCCTGCTGGCGCTGATTCAGTGGAGACGAAGCGCCACCCGCGAGGCCCAAAGGCTGTTTGGCGGACTGGCGGCCTACATCCTGGTGTATGGAACCCTGGCAACCGTCGTTTCCAAAATGCAGCTTGCACACGAAATGCCAACCGGCACGTGGTCTGACCTGGGTTGGACGATCCCACTGCTTTTTGGGGCTTTTTGGGCGGCCACCTGGCAATCCGCAGCCGAGTCGGAGGCCCGGGTAAGTAAGCGCAATCACTCGCTGGCCGAAATCCTGGTCAACAACGGAATGTTTTTTTTCGCACCGATGGCGATTCTGATTCAGGTGGCGCAATTGGGCCCCGGATTGAGAGCCATTCGATTCACTTTGTTGGGCATCTCGTTCAGCTGCTACGCTGTGCGAATCGGGCTGACACAGTATCGCCAGCAGCAGGGCGAAGAAACGGTACGGCGGCAGACCCTTGCGATGGACTCCTCCATCGAGGGAATTGGAATTCTGGACGATAAAGGCGTGCACAGCTACGCCAATTCCGCACTTGCTTCGATGCTTGGATTTGATTCCCCGCAACGGATTGTGGGGCAGCCGTGGAAAGTGGTCTATGCGTTCCAACCGCTGGGGGAACTTGAATCGCAGGTACGCAAGGGATTGCGGGAAAGCGGCAAGTGGTCTGGTAATTTGCAACTGCGACGGCCGGACGGAAGTCGAATTCCGGTGGAATTCCATGTAGGCCGCATGCCAGACGGCGGAACAGTGTGCGCCTGCCGGGATCTATCAAAGCGCGAGGAAGCCGAGAAAGCACGGGCGGACGCGGAAACCAAGTACCAGATGCTGGTCGAACACGTCAACGCGATCACTTACATCGCTGAAATCGGCATTAACGGGAAATGGTTTTACATCAGCCCGCAGGTGGAAAACATACTGGGCTACTCGCCGGAGGAGTGGTTGGCTCTTTCGCCGAATTGGGATCAACACATCCACCCCGACGATTTGGCAATCGTGGCCGCGGCGGAAGAACGGAGCCAGAACGGGTTTCCCTTCCAGGCGGAGTTTCGCGTGAGGCGAAAAGACGGACGAGATGTGTGGCTGAGCGACACAGCGGTGATCGTGCAAGGAAGCAATTCGCACCCGGTGATGGAAGGGATTATGGTGGACATCACGGAGCGGAAAGCGCTGGAAACGCAACTGCAGCAGTCGCGCAAAATGGAGGCAGTTGGCCGCCTGGCCGGGGGCATCGCGCATGACTTCAACAATCTCCTGACCATCATTTCGGGTTACACGGAGCTGGCGTTGAGCCGAGCGCACCTTCCGAGCGAAGCGCATGCGGACATTGAGCGGATCGAGAATGCTTCGGGACGAGCGGCGGCGCTGGTACGGCAGTTGCTGGCGTTCAGCCGCAAGCAGGTGCTGCAGCCGAAAATACTGGACCTGAACAAAATAGTTCTGAATCTGGATTCACTGCTGCGGCGGCTGATGGACGAGCGGATCGAAATGGTCACGCGCGTGAAGGACGATCTTGGCAAAGTGAAAGCCGACCCTGCGCAGGTGGAGCAGGTGATCATGAACCTGGTGGTGAACGCGCGTGACGCGATGCCGGAGGGCGGGCGGTTGGTGGTGGAGACCTGCAACACCGAGCTCGATGTAAATTACGCGGTGGACCATGTTTCGGTGAAGCCCGGACGTTACGTGATGCTGGCCGTTTCGGATACCGGCGTGGGCATGGATCACCAGACGGTGGCGCACATTTTCGAACCGTTTTTCACCACGAAGGAGAGCGGGCGCGGAACTGGGCTTGGGCTTTCGACGGTGTACGGCATTGTGAAGCAGAGCGGCGGCTACATATGGGTGTACAGCGAACCAGGCAAGGGCAGCACGTTCAAGGTTTATCTGCCGCGTGTGGACGAGGTTACCGAGGGGGCCACCGCTACGCAGGCCGCGCCGAGGGAACAACGCGGGACGGAAACGATCCTGATTGTCGAAGATGAGGAGGCCGTGCGGGAACTGATCCTGACCGTGCTGGCGGAAAAAGGGTACGACGTCATTCCTTCGTTGGATCCTCAACACGCGGAGCGGATTGCCGCGCGTTTCCCAGGTGAAATTCACCTGCTGCTGACGGACATGGTGATGCCCGGCACCAGCGGGCGCGAATTGGCAGAGCGGATTTCCGCGAAACGTCGAGGCATTCGCGTGCTCTTCATGTCCGGATATACGGAAAACGTGATCACCAGCGGCGGCATGTTGGAAGAGGGACTCGCGTTCCTGCAGAAGCCGTTTTCACCGGCGGCGCTGGTGCGGAAAGTGCGCGAAGTCCTTAGCCAAACCCCCGCCGCTTGATCGCTCTAGTTGGTTTTCCCACTTGAATTAATATTGGTCAGTTTGGATTCGCTGGCGGTGACATTGGAATTGTGGACGGAGCCGTTGCCGGCGCAGCTTCCTTCGGCTTGCCAATGTTGTTGAGAGTTTCGACATTGAAGCGTTTATAGTCCGAATAACGGGTAATTTCGTTCAGCTTGAAACCCTTTACAAGCAGCACTCGCGCTCCCATATGGGCCTCTTCGTAGGTTGGGAGCCACACTTCGTTGTTTAGATACGCCTGCTCGAAGACGAAGCTGGTCCCCTTCTGAACGCTGGCCAGGATTCCGCCGCCAAGGTGGAAGTCGCCCACGAAATACGCTTCCAGCCGCGCCACATCATTTGCTTTTTCATCCACCCAGACGACTCCGGCCAACTCTTTCACCAGGCGCTCCACCAGGTTTTTGGTTTTGTATTCGGGGTTGGGTTCGAAGTCAAACACGAGCACGTCTTGTCCGCGGAAGCGTTCACGGCGAGGATTCACAAATTGGGAAGTTCGCAAGAAGACTTCGATGCCCGGCTCGTCATTCTCCTTCTCGGCTTTGCCCTCTTCCTTGGCCTTTTCTTCTTTGGCTTCTTTCTTCTTGGTTTGTTTCTGGACTTCCTCGATGCGCTTCCGGGTCTGCTCGTTTTCCTTTTTCTGCTCGCTTTCGCTTAGTTCTTTGCCGTCCTTCTTGACCTGCGTGGAGATTTCTTCTCCGTCGAGATAGAAAAAGGTGAATTCCTTTTCTTCCTTTTTCGTCACTTTGCCGGATTTATCGTATTCGGTCTCTTCTTCCAAGCGGGTTCCGGCGTAGTTCTCTTTGAGCTTGTCGATCTGCTTCTGGTTCGCGTCGAGTTGTTCAAAGAGTTTTTTCAGGTCCGGCAACTTTACTTGGGACCTCATCGGGAAATCGAACACGCGCTCTCCGATGGGTTCGTTAACGCCCACGCGGATTACGCTGATCGAGTAACTGTCGTTGCCGAGCTTGAGATCGATTTTGTAGGGCACCTTCACGCCGTTCACGGCGCGATAGTCATCGTAATAGACCTCCCGCGGGGTTCCGGCGATTTGCGCCTTTTCTTCCAGGATCAGGTGGGTTTGCGAATCGAAAAAGACATGCCACTGCAGACCCGCCGGATAAGTTAACTCCAGTTCCTGCGCCGCGCGGCCGCGAACCTGCGCTTCTCCCTTGTACGCGGCGCCGACTTTGCGCTTGGCCAGTGATTCGAGGCGCGCGTTGTAATACTGGGCGGCAATTTCCATCTCCACCGCGTCGTGCCCAAGCATCGTACTGATTTGCCCGTCGGCGGACTCGTGCCAGGCGGATTTGCCGTTGTACGATTCAATCAGAGTGTCGCCGCCGGCGCGCAGCTCGGTGTAAAACCGGTTGGGCCGTTTTGCCCTGAACGCATATGTGCCGGGCGGCGCATCGCCGATGACGGCGACGCTGCCGTCAATGGAGAGAGTCTGCAGACGGGAGATGGCCTTGCTCCCACCGACGGCTTTCAGGTACTGGTCAATTATTTTTTGGGCTTCGTCGGCAAGCACCGGCGCGCCGAAGAGAGCTGAAAGAAGGAGTGGAAGAGCGATGAGGCTGAGTGTACGCATGGCTTTCCACTCTTAGATACTCGGGACCCGGCAAAAAGTTGCGGTACCCGAGGCTACTTTTTTCAACGCGTGGCGCCACATCGGGTCGCACCGTCCAGGTCAGCGGGCGGCCTTCGGGCGATTCAAGTATTTTTCGTACAAGGCCTTTTGTTTGTTGTCCGTGGATGTCAATTGGCCGTTGATAAAGAGGTAGCGAACGTCGGTGGTTACCTCGAGCGGGTCGCCGTTGGTCACGATAAGATTGGCGAGCTTTCCCTTTTCGATAGTGCCGAGTTTTGAGTCCAGGCCAAACATTTGCGCGGGATAGAGCGTAACGGCCTTCAACCCCTCATCGTAGGGCAGGCCGTGCGCCACGGCGTTCGCGGCATTTTGCCCGAGACGCCGTGCGAAGCTGTTGTCAAAGCTGCCGAATGCGATTTTAATTCCCGCGGCGCGAAGTTCCTCAGGCTGGGTCAGCAGCCGGTCGTATGCGTCGTCTTCCTCCGACGGCTCGGCGAGCGTAGGCCGAAGAATGACCGGCACACTTTTGGAGCGGAGAAGATCTTTCTCTTTCCAGGCTTCTTTGCCACCGGCAAGAATGATTTTCAATTTCTGCTTGTCGCAGAATTCGACGGCGTCGCGAATCTGGCGGGCCTTGTCCGCAAAGACAAGCAACGGCATTTCACCGCGAACAACGGGGGCCATCGCTTCAAGCTTCACGTCGCGTTGAAAACCAACGCCGGGAGAGCTTTTCAGCGCTTGCTCGTAGTGCCGCGCTTGCTCCACATAGTCCACGAGTTCGTTGACCTGTTTGTCGTACTCCTTCTTTGCATCCGCGAAAGGCTTTTCCTTGATTGAAAATGTGGAGAAATCGAAGGAACGAGTTTCGAAGTCCGGCCAATCCACCACCATCGCCGCCTGTTTGTTGATGAGCATCTCTTCCGCCGTCCAACCGGCGAGGTGGACGGCGGAGGCTTGCCCACCCACCAGATTGGTGGCGTTGCGGCTGTCGAAGCCGCCGCTGGCGGGTGCCGCGATTACTTCCGTGATGCCCGACGCGCGAGTGACTGGAATGTGCGCGCTGGAGGGCAGAATCGCGGTCGCGGCGGTAACGTCGGGATTGAACGGGCCGGTCTCGGTGGTGTCAACCGTGGCAATCACTGCGCTGATTTCGCTCAGGCCCATTTGCGTGACCGGATCGAAGAGGCCGGGATACACCTGCAAGCCCTTCGCGTCGATCACTTGCGCTCCCACGGGAATAGCAACGCCTGCGCCAACGACGGCAATTTTGCCTTCGTGAATCACAACGGTGCCGTCGTCGATTGGCGCGCCGGCCAGGGTGAAGATCTTTGCGTGTGTGATGGCAATATCGGCGTCCGTGGCGGTTTGTGAATGGGTCGCAAGAGCACCCAACGAAAGCAGCGCGATCATCCCATTAAAGAAATTCAGGGATAGGCGTTTCATAGCGCACCTCCCAACCCCGCATCGCCTTGCGGGGGCTTTGGTTTGTCTTCCGGCTTCGCTTCTCCGGTTTTCTTCTCATCAGGCTTCTTTTCTTCCGGTTTCTTCTCGCCGGCCTTCTTTTCTTCTTCCGCCTTCTTTTTGGCCTTTTCGAGGAGATCTTTCTTTTCCTTCGCAAGCGTCGCACGCCCGGCCAGGTCTTTGTCACGGTCAAAATAGACGCGGCCGTCAATCAGCGTTTTCTGCACGACGGCGTAGGCGCTGAGTGGATCGTGGTTGTAGATGGCCAGGTCCGCGTCCTTGCCTACGTCGATGGTGCCGACCCGCTTGTCGATGCCCAGTTGGATGGCGGGATTCAGGGTGACGAGCTTCAGCGCCTCATCGTGCGTCAATCCGCCGTAATGGATGGATTTCGCCGCTTCCTGGTTCAGGTGCGTGGCTTCCGCCGCATCGTCGGAGTTGATGGAGACGAGCACGCCGCGCTTCGTCATCAACGCGGCGTTATAGGGAATCGCGTCGTACGCCTCAACCTTGTAGGCCCACCAGTCGGAAAACGTGGACGCGCCTGAGCCCGCGGCAGCGATTTCGTCGGCGACCTTATAGCCTTCGAGCACGTGCTGGAAAGTCTGGATGCGGAAGCCGAACTCTTTCGCCACGCGCAGCAGCATCAAGATTTCGTCTTCGCGGTAGCAGTGCGCATGGACGTAGCGCTTTCCTTCGAGGACTTCCACCAGCGGGTCCAGTTTCAAATTGCGGCGCGGGGGAAGGGGGTTTTTCTCGCCGGCCGCCACACGCTTGTTGTAATCGTCCCAGGATTTTTTGTAGTCGCGCGCTTCGGTGAAAGCGCTGCGGATCGTCTCCTCGACGCCCATGCGCGTGACGGGATAGCGGTCCGGCACACCGCTGGCGCGGAAATTCGAACGCTTCGGGTTTTCGCCGAGAGCGAATTTAATGCCAAGCAGAGCGCCTTCGAACGGCAGCTTCGCCGCGGGTTGCCCCCAGCGCAGCTTGATGACGATGGTTTGCCCGCCGATGGAGTTGGCGGAACCGTGCAGGATGTTCGCAGTTGTGACGCCTCCGGCCAGGTCACGGAAGATCGAAATGTCGTCGGAGTCGAGAACGTCGGCAATGTTCACCATCGAGGAGACCGAGACGGAACCTTCGTTAACGCTGCCGTCCACGGCGATATGGGAGTGGCAATCAATGATGCCGGGGGTCACGAACTGGCCGGTAGCATCAATCACCACGGCGTCCACGGGTGCTTTCAGCGTGCCGCCGATTGCGGCGATCTTGCCATCCTTTATCAGGATGTCGCCCTTGTCGATGGTGCCGTGGGAAACCGTGAAGATTGTGGCGTTACGAATCAAGAGCACTGGCGGCGCCGCATCCACTACTGGGCCGCTCGCCACTTTTTCCCCGGCGCAGAGATGTGTTCCACTTGCGAAAATGCACAAAGCCGCGAGGCACAGGATGTTTGCGCGTATTTTCACAGCGCACCTCCGGCCTGCGTAGATGCCATTCGTGCGGGTTTGGTACCTGTGAATTCAAAGTTGTACCCCATGGCCTGAATCGAGCCTTTCATGGAAGATCCCTCGAACGTGCCGGTGAAAACAACATCACTTGAGCTACCTTCGATCGAGATGTTGATCGAGAAACTGAATTTCTCGCCGCTAACCCAACCACTGAATACGCTGCCGCTGCCGTGATCGCTGACCACGCTGCCGCTGAGTGTGCCATCGGGGCGCATGCTGAGATCCGCGGTGGCTTCTTCCTGGCCCTGTGGGGTCGTAAAGCTCAATTTCCACTTGCCGGTCAAATCGCCTTTGGGAGGTTCACTGGGGCGCAGGGGTTCCCGCACCTCATACTTTCGCCCGTCGACGAAAACAATTTTCACCTTCGTCTTTTTATCGAAAAGGTCCCCGTCGGTGACGATGAGATTGGCGATCTTGCCGTTTTCAATCGAGCCGAGTGTTTCCGCCAAGCCGAAGATTTCGGCGGTCGAGAGAGTCAGCGCACGCAACGCCGCTTCCGGACTCAATCCCGCGTCGATCGATTTCTTTACGGCAGGCAAAATTTCCTTTGGCGCTGTGATGCCGCCCGAATAGAACGCGAATTTCACGCCGGCTTTGGCAAGCGCCGCTGGTGAAGAAGGCGCGCGGTCGCGGAAACGCAACGTACGCAGCGAAGGCGTCGCCTCCGGGTCACTGTCTTTTTCACCTTCCGGCCATTTCAGGTCCACCAGCACCGGCATCTTCCTGGCGGCAATTTCCGGAGCAACCTCGTAACTCATTTGCGCGCCATAGAGAACGGCATTCAATTTCCAT
>DATLVJ010000525.1:0-5505 GCA_035577585.1 Candidatus Limnocylindrales bacterium | reverse complement strand
ATGACAATGCTGGCTGAAAGAATGGCTGAACGACGCGGAATACCGGCGGTGACTGACGACCCGCTCTTCCAAAAGTGGCTGACTTACTTCGGTTTTGAATCAGAAATAGATCAGCAAAGAAGGAGGGAGCATCGGCTGCCTTTTCTGGTTATCAGGACGGCAGTTCCTAGTCGGATTGCTGACGTGCCCATCAAGAAACTGGCCGAATTTAGGCGAATCCATGATGCCGAGCGAATTAGGTTTTTTGCGGCTATCGAATCAATGTCAAGGGATGTCGCTCGGATCCAGGATAGCCAAGCAATCGAGGAATGTATCGAACAGCACCGTTCGGTCGTCGCTGACGGTGTGAATGAACTGAGGAAATCGCTCCAAGGCGTTGGGATTGCAGCCGCGGCCGGTTTGGTCGGTGTTTCCCTCCCCCCTCTGATTGCCCAACTTGTCCCCAATCCAACTGGCCTGATTCTTGGAGGTGGTCTATCCCTCGCCTTGGGTTTGAACGCTCTGAGCTTCTACAATCAGCACTGCAGACTTAGGGGCAATAGTCCTTGGACCTACGTCTTATCGCTCTCAAGATTGAATGCACGGACATTTGTTCAACGCGCTTCACAAGGAGAGCTTCTCATCTAAGAGAGTCGCTTAGGGTTAGGCCGCGGGCAGTCCGGGCCGTCCGTCGCCCAAAGAAGGTTGGAGGCTACTCCGGCGGTCCCCCATCAAGCTCTCGGTAGATTGAGTTGTTCGAAGTGTTTTGCGTTCCGGCGTTCCGCTTCGGTAACGAGTTTATCGAAGCTCATGATTTCGATATATACGCCCAACTCCTTGTTGTATCCGAAGAAGCCCATACCGTCGGGAGTGGCGGCTAGCGACGCATACTTGGCCTGCGTCTTCAGTGTGAGCGTGAGGTCACAAACGAGGTATGCGTAGAATGGAGTCTCCGCATTGATAGAAATTGGCCGCCCACCGCGGTCTACGGCGGTTCCGCCTTTGATCAGTTCTGCATATCTATAGATCTGGGTGATCGGATTTTCTTCGTCGGTGTAATCATCTCTTAGGGGACGCTTGAACTCAATCAAGACGACCGAGGAAAAAGGCGGTCCTTCACTGACAAAGGCCGACGGACCGTTGAAGATAAGTATGTCTGCCCTCTCCCTGCTCGGAATCCTTATATCTAGCTTGTTAAACGGAAGGTCCGAGGCAAGATAATAGTGATAGGTTAGTTTTTCATCTAGAATCCACAAATTCATTTGGTCCGGAAGGACATCGTCCGATGTCTTCTTCAGCGGGAACACTATTTGGTGTATCGCACTTTCGAGCTGGTATTTTCCTGAAGGAGTTACCTTTAGGCTGGTCCTAAGAAAATCGAGTGTCGCCTTGCGATGAACGACATGCCGAGCAAGTTTTGCAATACCCGATTCGTTCCACTCTTCCAAGAATGTCGCGTACTTTTCCTTAAAGGTTTCCCAATCCTCAGGACCGCGCTGCAATGAAGATAGCATTACCGAGCTTTCTTGCCGGAGCTCCGCCTCGTACTCTTGATTTATCTTGTAAAGTTCCAGGTCGAGCTTTTCTTCCGGCAGGTCGGGGGGTATCCGGTCAAGAAATTCCTTTCGATGCTTTACGACTGGTCGATACTCAGGGGCCTTCGACCGAACAAATTCAACAATCTGCTGCTCCTTTGTGCTCTTAATGGTTTTAGTGTAAGTAGACACAAACGCAGATGCCGCGTCGACTGATTTCTGCAAAATTGTTTGCCACCCCGGCATGCCTGTCACGGAGTCTTCTTTCGGAATTACAAAGTCAGACCTCTCACTGTTTACGCAGTCATCGAAATACTTGCCTGAGATATAGCCGCTGTACACAAAAGGTTTACCATCTGAATCCTTCAGGCTTCCTGTGAGGTTTGGTATTTTTCCAGACAAGTTTTCAGAAGCCACTGAGCGATTGTGAGCACAGAAATGAAGTCTGTGGGAGCTCTGATAGCTTGGGCTCATTCGAAGGTTATGCAACTGAAACTGTCGCTCACCAATCCTGAAGGCTTCAACCGTCGAAGTTCCCTTTACTTCTTCTTCGAACATCTGATACAGATCGTGTAATTCGCCTGAATCATCATCATGAACAAAGATTCCCGGGGCCAGTCCCAACACAAAGTGCTCTAAGCAGTGCTCCACAATCCTACGCGCTACCGTCTCCGCAGAGTGGGGCGCCTCTCTCTGATATTCGGACTTGAAATCGCAGAGCTTGACGGTCGTCATATGCGCCTCGTGAGTGTCGCACTCGACTTTTGAATGGTCCTCCACTCCTTTGGGCGTAAGGCGAAGAGAAAATGTTCTTCTGTATGTCTTGCCGTCGGATTCCTTAAATGTGCTCTGGATTTCAGCATGATCAAAAGCCTTAAGCCAAACGAATCTGCCGATCCCCTTTCCACCCAGGCTTGCTTTGTGCTGCGAGTCGGCGGTTGAAAAGGATTTGAAATGGAGTTCAGTAAATCCGATCCCGTTATCGGAGATCAAAATCGACCTGATGGGCAGGGAAAGTGCTCGGAGCGGAGCCTCGAATGAGAGAGGTTCTTGAGTGTGGTCCCGTTCTATGTGAATGTGGATCGCACCGCCATCACTTTTTGGTGTTTCATCGACCGCATGAATTGAGTTGATCACTGCCTCGAACAGCGGCAGAAGCGCGTTGGAGTACAAGAGTCGAGTATTTTTGATTCTGCCAGGAAGATCGAAGTCCATCGCGTCTCTCTTTCAGGGTCAAGCGGAGCGTCCGCCAAAGCAAAGGATAGCGCAAATCCAATGGCGAATAAATAGCGAACAGGGGAACAAGGGTGCGCCACCCAAAAGCGTTCGGAGATCTCTGCCACGCGCAGGCATGATTGTCGGAATTTTCTTCTCGGTCGTATTTCTAATCCAGTTGTTTGAGGAAATCGTCCACTGGCTAAATGGCGGATGACTCGTTGCACCTTCCTGCCTGCAAGAATCTCCCGAACGAGAAAAGTCCAACCCAAGCGAAGTGATGGAGGTGGTGCATGATGGCGCAGCTCAGATGGCCGAGCACGAACCAGAAGACGGCTTGGAGGACTTTTTTGGTTGTAGGCGACATCCGGGAAGAGTATCCCAGGTGGGGGTAGGGTCAAGAATAATTGTGCGTAGGGCAGGCGGCACGGTAATCCTGCGAGACGAGGAGAAGAAAGGTCAAAACCCGCGCTTTTAAAACCACAAAGGTGCGGCACCCAAAGGCGGTTGGAAGTTCATCTGACGGCCAATGGCTGTGGCCTTGAGGGGGAATGAACGTAATGGAACCATTTCGAATTCACGTCGCGGATGAGGTGCTGAATGATTTGCGGGCACGGTTGCGCAATACAAGATGGCCCGACCAGATACCAGATATGGGCTGGAAACAAGGCACCGAGTTGGAGTGGTTACAACGCCTGGTATCCTACTGGGCCAACGAGTTCGACTGGCGTGCCTGGGAGCGAAAGCTCAACGCGTTCAACCACTTCATTTGGGAGGGAATCCACTTTGTCTACCAGCGCGCGCCATCGGGCAAGGGTGTGCCGCTGATCCTCACCCATGGCTGGCCCAGCAGTTTCCTCGATTATATGGAGATGCTGCCGATGCTCGAGCAGTTTGATGTGGTCGTGCCCTCTTTGCCCGGGTATGGTTTCTCGCCGCGTCCACTGAAGGTCGGCATCAACTACCGGTACGTCTCGGAACGTTGGCACCGGCTCATGACTGAGCTCGGCTATCCCCGCTATGGCGCGAGCGGTTATGACTTCGGAGCCGGGGTAACGACGATCCTTGCGTTTGACCATCCCAAGTCGGCGATCGGAATCCATCTCACAACACTGGAGTCGGATCTTGCCCCAGTGGTGAGCGATCCGGAGCTGTCCGAAGCCGAGCGTTCCTACCTCGCGGTGAACCGGAACTGGGACATGACGGAGCGGGGCTACAGCGCGATCCAGTCCACCAAGCCCCAGACTGTCGGCTATGGACTGAACGACTCCCCGGCGGGGCTCGCGGCATACCTGGGCGAGAAGTGGCATTCGTGGAGCGATGTTACGCCGTCCGACGACTTTCTCTGCGCCACGTTTACCTTGTATTGGATCACGCAGACCATCACCTCGTCGATGCGCGATTACTGGGACAATCGCTGGCATCCGGTCGTCCCCAGCTACATCAGCACGCCCACGGCGTTTGGTGTTTTCGCGCACCAGACCGTTCCCGAGGGAGACCTGCCGCGCTCGTATTTGGAGCGTCTGTACAACATCCAGCGCTGGACGGTTTTTCCGCGCGGTGGGCATTTCGCCCCGGCTGAGGAACCAGCGGCGGTTGCAGAGGACCTGAGTGCATTTTTCCGTGGCCTCAGCTGAGGCCACAGCGACGAACCGCACTTCACATTCAGCGCGATCCGAAGAAGTTGTCTTCAACCCTTTTCTTAGGTTTCATGATTCAAGCGTCTGGGTTTCTTGGTTGCCCTCTGGGCGGGCGAGCATGAACCCAAGAGAGCACGATTTATCGTGCCCCTACAACTGCGCCCGGAAGTGCGACCGCACAAGATTATTAAAGGTCTTCGAGGCGGCGGAGTTTGGGTTCTAGGCCGAAGAAGTGGACGGCGGCGATTTGGACGAGGAGGAGGGCGATCATCAGGGCGACTACGCCGGAGACGCCGTGGGAGCGGAAGAGGAAGACTACGAGGAACGGGGTGAAAATGGTGGCGGTGCGGCCTAGCGTGTTGCAGAGGCCGAGGGCGCGCATGCGGACGTCGGTGGGGAAGAGTTCGGGGATGTAAATCGCGAAGAGCAGGGCGACGAGGATATAGATGCAGACGACGAGAAGGAAGCCGGCGACGGGCAGCAGGCGGGGATCGCGGATGAACGGGTAGATGCCGCCGAAGAGGATGGTTAGCAAGGAGGCAGTGAGGATGGCGGGTTTTCGGCCGACGGAGTCGGCGGTGAGCGAGGCGATGGCCGCGCCGACGGGTGCGCCGATGCTCATGAGGAAGGAATATTTGAACGAGTTGGCGATGCTGAGACCTTGCTGGACGAAAAAGGTGGGGAGCCAGGTGACGAAACCGTAGATCAACGTGTTGGCGACGATCAGGACTGTGGCGCCGACGAAGAGGCGACGGAAGAGTTGCGGGCCGAAGAGGGAGGAGAAGTTGTTCGCGGCGGTTATAGATGGTGCAGTGGCGGGTTCGGGTAGCGGCGGCTGCTGATCGGCGAATTCGCTTTCGATTTCTCGCAGCATTTTTTCCGCTTCTTCGATGCGGCCGACGGACTCGAGCCAGCGGGGGGATTCCGGCATGGATTTGCGCAGGTACCAGACGATCAGTGCGCCGATTCCGCCGATGACGAACATGATGCGCCAGCCGAAGCGGGGGATGAGCAGTGTGCTGGCAAGGGCGCTGATGGGGAGGCTGGTGACAACGACGGCATTGAGGATGCCGCACCAGCGGCCGCGGGCTTGCGGCGGAAGGAATTCGGTCATGGCGGCGTAGCCAGCGACGAGT
>DATLVJ010000524.1:0-8634 GCA_035577585.1 Candidatus Limnocylindrales bacterium | reverse complement strand
AACATTTACACTAACTTGAATTTTGTCGGCACGTATCGAGTTGTTCGCTCCCGCAAGCGCTTGGAAATGTGCCGCCTTGTCCCCGGGAGGAGATTAGAGATAGAATTTCGCTGTTCAGGGTATGCAGCCCCTTTCGAGTGGGTCGTATCTGACAAATGACGGAAGCCTTTCTCAGAACAGGGGCACTCGCTCCGCCCCCGAATCCACCAGCAAACTGAAATCAAGCGAACCTTTAATCTACAGCCGGAGAGAAGAGTGCGAATGCGCGGCAAACCACAAAGGAAAACGAGAACCAGCCGTGAATTTCATGCATCTACATCGAAGGCCTTCTGGAAGGAGGGCGCATGATACTGGGCATACCCCGAGAAATTTATCCGAAAGAACGGCGGGTGGCGCTGGTGCCGGCCGTTATCGCAAACCTGAAAAAAGCGGGCCTTGATGTTCTGATTGAGGCCGGGGCTGGCCACGCCGCGGGCTATCCCGACAAGGAGTACGTGGATAAGGGCGCGAAGTTGGCCGCAGACCGCGCCGAAGTGTTCCGCACGGCCGACATTATCGTGCAGTTCCTCTGCCACGGCGCAAACGACCAGAACGGAGCCGAGGATCTTCCGCTGCTTCGCAAAGGCCAAGTGCTAATGGGCTTTCTCCGGCCGCTCGGAACGCCGAAAACTTTGCAGGAAATTGCCGATCGGGGTGTCACTTCGTTCGCCGTGGAACTTATGCCGCGCATCACACGCGCGCAAAGCATGGACGTTCTTTCCTCGATGGCCACGATCTGCGGCTACAAAGCTGTCCTTCTTGCGGCGGATACGCTTCCGCGCATGTGTCCGATGCTGACGACGGCAGCGGGGACCATCGCTCCCGCGCGTGTGCTGATTATTGGAGCCGGAGTGGCCGGACTTCAGGCCATCGCCACCGCGCGCCGCCTTGGCGCGGTCGCTTCCGCCTACGACATGCGTCCCGCAAGCAAAGAGCAGGTGCAGAGCCTGGGGGGGCGGTTCGTCGAACTCGCAGTCGAGGCTAAGGATGCCCAGGATGCCAGCGGCTACGCCAAAGCGCAGGACGAAAGCTTCTACCAGAAGCAGCGCGAACTGCTGGGAAACGTAATCGCCGAGAGCGATGTGGTAATCACCGCCGCGGTGATACCGGGAAAGAAGTCCCCGGTGCTGGTGACAAAAGAAATGGTCGCACGCATGTCGCCGGGATCGGTGATCGTGGATCTGGCCGCGGAACGAGGCGGGAATTGCGAATTGACAAAACCGGATGAAATCATCGTTGCACACGACGTCACTATCATTGGCGAATACAATCTGGCGGGAACCGTGCCGTACCACGCCAGCCAGATGTTCGCGCGCAATATCACGTCGTTTCTGCTGCACCTGGTGAAAGACGGGAAACTGCAAGTGAATCTGCAGGACGAAATCAGCCGTGAAACGCTGGTGACCCGCGACGGTGAAATTGTGAACGCCCGGGTGAGGGAATTTTTCTCGATGCCGGCGCTGCAGGGCGCGCCAGCCGGAGGAGGGGCCTGATGCAGCTGGACCTGGTAACAAGTCTCTACGTTTTCCTGCTGGCGGCGTTTATCGGCTTCGAAGTGATCCGGCGAGTTTCGCCGCTGTTGCACACACCGCTCATGAGCCTGACCAACGCGCTGGACGCAATCGCCGTGGTGGGCGCCATCATCCTGGCCGGCGAAGGCAGGAGCAACATGGCGAAGATTCTGGGAACGATCGCGATCATCGCCGCCACCAGCAACATCGTCGGCGGCTTCATGATCACCGATCGCATGCTGAAAATGTTCAAAGCCAGCGGCCCGAGGAAGCCGTAACCCCATGTTCGCGAGCGAATACATTCTGGAAATTACGTACCTGATTGCCACCGCGCTATTTGTACTTTCGTTGAAATGGCTGAGTTCTCCGGTAACCGCACGCCGCGGGGTCTGGGCCGGCGAAGTGGGAATGCTGCTGGCTATCGCCGGAACCTTGCTGCACAAAGGCATTGTCGATTACCGGTGGATCGCGATCGGATTGGTGCTCGGCACGATCATCGGGGTCCCCCTGGGCCGCGTGGCGATGACCGCGGTGCCGCAACGAACCGCGCTGAGCCACGCGGCCGGCGCGCTGTGCGTCACGCTGGTGGGGACGGCGGAATTTTATCTGCGCGCTCCCAATGTTCCACAATTCATGATGGGCGTGCTTTCCCTGGAAGTAATTTTGGGCTCTCTTACTTTTACCGGAAGCTTGATGGCCGCGGGAAAACTGCAAGAGGTGCTTCCGCAACGCCCGATCACTTACAAAGGGCAAAACCTGGTAAACCTCGGGCTACTGGCCGTTGCCATCGGGATAGGTGTGGCGCTGGTGCTGCATCCCGACAAAACCTATCTGTTTCCTTTCATGATCGGAATTCCACTGGCGTTCGGCGTGATGATGATCGTTCCGATTGGCGGAGCGGACATGCCGACGGTAATCTCGCTGCTGAATTCCTACGCCGGACTTTCCGCGGCAGCGATGGGGTTCGTGCTGGGCAGCAAATTGTTGATCGTCGCCGGAGCACTGGACGGGGCCTCGGGCTTCATCCTATCCGTGAACATGTCGAAGGCGATGAATCGTTCCTTCACAAACGTGCTGTTCGGCGCGTTTGGCCAGGAGCAAGTGACGGTGGCGGGCAGTACAGAAACTCGGCCGGTGCGAAGCGCCTCTCCCGAAGAAGCAGCCGGAATTCTGGCGGCGGCCAGCAAAGTGGTGATCGTGCCGGGATACGGGATGGCGGTTGCCCAGGCGCAGCACAAAGTGCGCGAACTTTACGACGCGCTAACGAAGCGCGGCGTCGACGTGAAATTCGGCATCCACCCGGTCGCCGGAAGAATGCCCGGACACATGAACGTGCTGCTCGCGGAAGCCGACATTCCCTATGACAAGCTACTCGAAATGGACGACATCAACGGCGACTTCCCGCAGACCGATGTTGCACTGATCATTGGCGCCAACGACGTGACGAATCCCGCCGCTCGTGAAGATCAGGGCAGCCCAATTTATGGCATGCCCATCCTGGACGTGGACAAAGCGCACACGGTGATGGTCATCAAGCGCAGCATGGGCGCAGGCTTCGCCGGAATTGAAAATCCCCTGTACTACATGGACCGCACGCTGATGCTTTTCGGCGACGCAAAAAATTTTGTTGGATCGATCGTGCGCGAGCTTTCCGGCGGTCACGGCTAGAGATCAGGCAGAAGGGTGCCGCTGCAAGAGTTGGCCCCAAAGTTGTACGTGCATAAGCTATTCCATAAAGTATGAAGTCCGGTAAGGGTTTGGCCTGTTTCTCACTGCCGGATAGACGGCCGGCCTTTGCCGCATAGGCTTCACGTTACTAGTTACCGGCTGAGCGGACCCACCGACTTTCACTGCCCAGAAACTCTGCCTCGTTATATACTTACGCCGTTGGACCCAGGCAGCCACTTCCATGCTGGCGATATGGGTGTGCTTGGGTCCCGAAAATCTCATGGACGAGTTGAAACCCAAGCCTGGTCGAGGTCAGGACACCGGTGGCGGATTGCGCGCTCCGGCCAAAGGCGAAAGCTCGTCCAGCGAAGTGCCGCTGAGCAATGACGGCGCGACGTTTATAGAGCCACCTCCTCGCCGCCCACCCGCTGATCCAGGCGCCACTGTGATTCACCCGGATGCGGACCGGGAAGGCGGCACATCCGTCCGGACTCCCAGCGGCCCGCGTTCTTATGTAACTTCATATCAAAACGTAGTGCTGCAGGAAGGCGACGTCCTCGGCGGACGCTACGAAATTCTCGCCCTTCTCGGCGAAGGAGGCATGGGCGCGGTCTATAAGGCCAAGGACCGCGAAGTGGAACGCGTGGTGGCACTGAAGCTGATCCGCCCGGAAATGGCGAGCAATCCCTCGATCCTCGCGCGCTTCAAGCAGGAATTGATGACCGCGCACCAGGTGACGCACAAGAACGTCATCCGCATCTATGACCTTTCCGAAGCGGACGGCGTGAAGTTCATCACGATGGAATTCGTGGAGGGCAGCGACCTTCGGCAGTTGTACCGCGAAGTGGGAAAGCTCCCCCCGGATGAGGCGGTGGATATCATTCGCCAGGTCTGTATGGCGCTGGACGCCGCGCACACAGCGGGAATCATCCATCGCGATTTGAAGCCGCAAAACATCATGCGCGACAAGACTGGCCGCATTTTGGTCATGGACTTTGGCCTGGCGCGTTCCGTTCAGTCGGAAGGCATGACGCAGACGGGAGCATTGCTCGGAACGATCGAATACATGTCGCCGGAGCAGGCCATGGGAAAAACCCTGGACCAGCGCTCTGATCTCTTTGCCGTCGGCTTGATCTTCTACGAACTCCTGAGCGGCAAGATGCCTTTCAAAGCAGAGACCGCCATGGCCAGCCTGCTAATGCGCAATCAGGAACGCGCTGTGCCCCTTGCAGACATCGACGCCACGGTGCCCGCCGGACTGAGCGATATCGTGAGCCGCTGCTTGGAGCGCGACCTGGAGCGACGCTACCCAAGCGCCGCGGAAATCATCGCCGATCTGGACGCTTGGCAGGGCAAGCGCCCGGTCATGGCCTCGATTGTGATGCAGGCGCCGAGGCAACCGCGCGTGATTCCCTGGAATTGGATTGTTCCGATCGCGACGGTGCTGGCGTTCAGCGCGCTGTTTCTGGCGATTCCCAAGACCAGGCATTTGCTATTCCCCGCCCAGACTGCCGGAGGCCGCCCAAGTTTCGCGAACACCAGCCTCCCGGCGCTTTCGCAGGGAAAATTCGTGGCGGTGATGCCTTTCCGCGTCATCGGGGATCAGGCGTCGCTGGGATTGATTGCGGATGGCGTACGTGAAGCTGTTTCCACGAAACTGTTTGAAGTGAAAGATGTGCACCTGACTTCTCCCACGGAAACCGCGAAGCTGGATCCGAAGGCACCACTCCCGCAAGTCGCCAAAGATCTGGGTGTAAATCTGATCGTCCATGGGACGGTGCAAGGTTCCACCGACAATCTGCGTATCACCGTAAACCTGGAAAACCTGGCAGACGACCGCCATTGGAGCCAGGAATTCACGGGTGTTGCCGGCGATGTGCTGACGCTTGAAGATCAAATCTTCGCCAAGCTCATCGACGCACTCGAAGCCAAGACAACGGATAAGGAAATGGCCGCGGTTACCGCGCATCCCACCGAAAACATTGAGGCGTACAACCTGTATCTGAAAGGCCGAAATGCGCTGGGCGGCACCCCGGATCAAAAGACGATTCAAGCGGGGATGAACTTTTTCGAAGGGGCTTTGCAAAAAGATCCCGGCTTCGCCCTGGCCTTTTCGGGCCTGGCAGACGCCAATCTGCTGATGTACAGCCAGAAGAAAGATAAATACTGGTCGGAACGCGCGGTGGAGGCCGCCAAGAAGGCCGCTCAACTCAACGACAAATTGCCCGAGGTGCATTTCGCCCTCGGCAGCGCCTATGCCGTCACCGGGCAGACCGTCCAAGCCATCGCGGAAGACAAACGCGCGTTGGAACTTTCGCCGAATTCCGATGAAGCATACCGGCGCCTGGGCAACGCCTACAAATCGAACGGCCAGAAGGACGAGGCGCTCCGCGCTCTCGAAAAGGCCGTCGAGCTGAATCCTTATTATTGGTATAACCAGTCCGCCCTGGGCAACGCCTACCTGCAGTTTGGCGAGATGGACAAGGCCGTGAAGGCGTATCAGCAGGTCGTACAGCTTGAGCCGGAGAACCCCATCGGGTTCAGCAATCTGGGCGCTGCGTATTTCACGATGGGCAAGTATGATGAAAGCCTTGCAGCGTTTCAAAAGTCGCTTCAGATCAAGCCCACTAACGACACCTACTCGAATCTCGGAACCATCTTTTTCTATCAAAAGCGCTATCCCGAAGCGATTTCGATGTTCGAAAAAGCGGTGGAGATGAGTCCGGAGGATGAAACCAACACGGGCAACCTCGCCGACGGGTATCGTCTGGCCGGAAACGCCGCCAAGGCTCAGGCCACCTACGACAAGGCCATCGGTCTGGCATACAAGGAACTCCGGGTGAATCCGCGAGACGCCAGTGTGGCGGGTAGAATGGCACTTTACTATGCGAAGAAGGGCGACACGCAGCAGGCCAAGGACTTCGTGAAACGGGCCCGCGCCATCGACGCCTCGGACGCCTATTTGATTTATATTTCGGCAGTGGTCAAAACCATTGGCAATGAGCCGGCGGATGCGGTGAAAGATCTTGGCGTGGCCCTTCAGAAAGGCTTCTCCGTCAAGGATGCTAGCGTCGACCCGGAGTTTGTTCCCCTCGCGTCCCGCCCCGACTTTCAGGCATTGATGAAGAAGTACGGAAGCAAGGCCAAGTAAGCAAGCTACCGCCCTCCAGTACCCGAGCTCAAGGGACCTCCACGCCATAAACTGCATTGAGAGAAGGTTGTCCTCGCCAGGGGCTGCTGCTTGCAATGGCGGCGGGTCCTATGTCAGTTCGCTGAATTGGGGTGCCCTTGTTCGGCGTCCTGCCCTGAAACGAGTTATATGGCCTGCCTGGGGAGCGTGCAGGTCCTACGGAAAAGTAGCGTTTATGTTGCCATGCTTGTCCGGACTGAGGGTGAGCGGTGCCGCTAAAGCGGGCGGGGCGAGCCCCGCCCCTACAAACTCGGTCGTTTCGTAAAGCTTCGAACTCGATGTGGGGTATAGGGCAAAAAAAATCGCCTGCCTTAAATCAAGGCAGGCGAGAAAAGTCTAGGTTTCTGAAGTTTAGATCGCGAAGCCCGAGCGCTTGTACAGGAGGAAGAGCAAGCCACCTGCAAGCAGCAGAACCACGGAGGACGGCTCGGGAGCAACCAGCGTGCCGGCAACGCTAAAGCTCTGGCCCGGAGCCATGTCTCCTACTGCGACCGTGATTCCGAAGTCAGAAAGGATCGGCGTTGCGGTGCAGGTATTCTCGCCACCATCTTCGTCGTCCTCAAAGCCCTCTTCCCCGTCTCCGCAGACAATCTTCGTGGCGAACGGGATTCCCAGATGTGTGGCATCCAGGCCGAAGAAACTCATCAGGTATTTTCCGTTGTCCTGGAGAGTGGTGCCGCAGTTTGTAAAGTACGGATCAATCGTGTTGTCGCAGCTGAAAACCAGTCCCGCCGATCCGGTGATCAGAAGGTCCAGGGTAGTCACCCGCGTGCCCGTGTTGTTGATAAAATCGATGAAAAACGAAGTCTGCGGAGGAGACGTCTGTGTGAAGCTGAAGCTGAAAGTATTGGAGGTCAGTATTTCGGAGGAACCTCCACCACCTAGCTTCATGACTGGATCGGTTCCGTCCGCGAGAGCCACGGAACAACTGATCCCCATAAATGCAACCAAAACCAGTAATCGAGAAATTTTCACGACCTACCCCCGTTCCAATCTAAGAGAGCCACCGCAATCGACGGATAAAGTGCAATTTCAGCACCACTCGCTCCCACAGTTCCCGGCCTCAAACCTATGCAACCAGTGGCTTTAGTGGCTGTGGATAACCCTGTTGAAATCCGTGTATGCAATCTTTTTCTCAATTTAGCGGATAACCTGCTTGAATTGAGCAAGCCCTAAAAAAATGGCATGCCCATTCGCTTAGGCCGCGACCAAGAAAACGTCTCGCATTTTGGTCCACGCCCGTCCCCCTGTCAATTCAATAATCAGAGTGAGAAGAGTGGGGTTTGCTGGTCAGTAGCCTCAACTAGTTCTGGAACTACTAGAACTATACTCATCGATTCCAGTTTCACCGAACTCTCTTGTCCCGGAATGCGGCGCCAGCAAACTGATCGCAATTCCTGCTGCCGGCACCAGAAAAATGAGAGTGACGCAAGTCCACATCAGCGCCCCCGCGCACTCCTGGTCCTCCAATGCAGACAATCCGAACAGGCGTTGGGAACCAAGATAGACCGGATAGACTACGTGTTCACAAAATGTCAGGTAGGCGGAAAGAATGTCGCAAGGGAGAGTAGCGGCGAACAGGTAGAGGAGGATCGTCCACCTGGGCCAAACGGGAACACTCGGCCAGGGTTGGATAACCGGCCACCAAAAAAGAAAGCCCGCCGCGAGAAACGACGAATGCTCAACGATGTGCCAACCTTCCGATTGCATGGCGAGGTTGAACACAGCCGGGATGTGCCATCCGACCAGCGCCGCTGCCGCTGACAGCCAGCAGACCGCAGGCTGCGAAAGTACCCGCCCTGCCGCTTGGACGGCCGGCCAACGCAAAACTGGTCCAAGAACAGATTGCACGAAACTTTGTGGCAAGCCGTGAAGCAGCGGCATGACCGGCGCACCGATCAATATCAGCGCTGGAGCGATCGTCATCAGCAACAGGTGCTGCAGCATATGCACGGTGAGCGAGTTCTCGTCCAAGTGCGCGAGCGGCGAAGCAACTGCCAGCCAGATCAGAAACAAGCCGGCAAGAAGACTTACCGCTCGCCACGCGAGAATCACGTTCGGGGAGCCTTGGCGAAGGCGGCTCCAGCCGCGCAAATAAAAGAAGGCGACCAAAAGGATAACCAGGCTCACGGGAATCGGGAACTCCCAGGAAACTAGGACGTTTTGAGCGGATTGGGTCATCGTGCTCTATTGGTGTGGAGTTGCGGGTGGCGTCTGGCTGTGCTG
>DATLVJ010000523.1:0-4340 GCA_035577585.1 Candidatus Limnocylindrales bacterium | reverse complement strand
GCGGCGATCTCGGCGTCGAACTTGCCGGCGTCGCGCGCCGCGGCGGCGCGCTGCTGGCTGCGGAGAGCGAAGGCGTCCTGATCCGCGCGGGAGATATGAAATTCCTCGGCTACGATTTCGCCCGTTTCCGGCATGGAGTCTGTGCCGTATTTGGCTTTCAGGGCGGGATTCACAAAACGCCAGCCCAGCGTGGTGTCTTCGAGTTTCAGATTGCGGGCAAAGGCGGCGTCTGATTTGCCGACGACGAAGGGAGCGCGGGACATGCTTTCGACGCCGCCGGCGATCAGCAGGTCCACTTCGCCGCTTTTGATGCCACGCGCGGCAACGGCGATTGCATCCATGCTGGAGCCGCAAAGGCGATTGAGGGTGCTGCCGGAAACTTCTTTCGGGAGGCCGGCCAAAAGCACGGCCATACGGGCGACGTTGCGATTGTCTTCACCAGACTGATTGGCGCATCCGTAGACGACGTCGTCGAGCGCGCTCCAGTCCACGGAGGGATTGCGTTCGACCAATTGCTTGATTGGGAGCGCGGCGAGGTCGTCGGTGCGCACGCTTGCAAGCGCGCCGGCGTAGCGGCCGAAAGGCGTACGAATGGCATCACAAATGTAAGCGATAGTCATTTCCTGGAGTTCTTTCCCTTCTTTACAGTCTACCGTAAACACACAGGGGAAAACCAAACGGTATACGCGGGGCGAGCGGTGTGAGGTAGACTCTCAGTGGCCGGAATGGCCGCCGGATAAACCCTCAAAAATGCTGACCAACCGACGCGAAATTCAGATCGAATGGGGAGACTGCGACCCTTTCGGCATCGTTTTCTTTCCGCGATACTTCGAATACTTTGATGCATGCACGAACGCATTGTTTCATCGCGCGCTAGACTACCCCAAGGCGGAGATGCTGCGGCGATTCAAGATTGCGGGGATTCCGCTGGTGGAGGCGAGTTGCAACTTTAAGGTGCCGTCGTCGTATGGAGACATTGTTACGGTGGAATCCTGCGTGACGAAGTGGGGCACGAGCAGCTTTTCGCTTCTGCACAAACTGTTTCGCGGGGATGTGCTGGCGGTGGAGGGGATCGAGAAGCGCGTGTGGACTGTGCGCGATGCGGCCGAGCCGTCCAAAGTGAAGGGCAGCCCGATACCCAAAGAGATCATCGAAAAACTTTCGTAAGAGGAACGCTACCTTTTCATGGGCATTATCCGAACACAAGTGGGAATCGTGGGCGCGGGGCCCGCGGGGCTGATGCTGGCGCATCTACTGCACTTGCAGGGGATCGAGAGCGTGGTGCTGGAAAGCCACTCGCGGGAATATGTAGAAAGCCGGGTGCGCGCGGGAGTGCTGGAGCAGGGCACGGTGGATATGTTGCGGGAATCGGGCGTCGGCGAGCGGATGCAGCGCGAAGGCTTGCAGCATAACGGCGTAGAGTTGCGGTTTGGCGGGGAAGGGCATCGCATCGATTTTCAAGAGCTGGTGGGAAAATCGATCACGGTTTATGCGCAACAGGAGGTGGTGAAGGATCTGATTGCCGCGAGAATCGGGTATGACGCGCCGATATTGTTTGAAGCAGAGGCGATGCGGATTTCGGGATTCGAGTCGCGGCCGCGGATTCATTATGTGCAGGACGGAAATGAGCATGAGATTGCCTGCGATTTTCTGGCCGGGTGCGACGGGTTTCACGGAATTTGCCGCCCGGCGGTGGCGGGGGGACAGATCAAATTTTATGAGCGGCAATATCCATTTGCGTGGCTGGGAATTCTGGCGCGCGTGCCGCCCGCTTCGGACGAGCTGATTTATACCTATCACGAGCGCGGGTTTTCGCTGATGAGCATGCGTTCGCCCGAAGTATCACGGCTGTATCTGCAGTGCCCAGTAGATGAAGAGATTGAGAAATGGCCGGACGAGCGAATCTGGGACGAGTTGCGGGTGCGGATGGAGACGCGCGACGGATTTGTGCTGAAGGATGGGCCGATATTTCAGAAAGGCATTACGCCGATGCGGAGCTTTGTGGCGGAGCCCATGCAGTTTGGGAATTTGTTTCTGTTGGGAGACGCGGCGCATATTGTTCCGCCGACTGGAGCTAAAGGATTGAACTTGGCGGTGGCGGATGTGAGGGTGATGACGAGGGGATTGGTGGAGTTTTACAAGAATGGGAACCGCGGGGAATTGGAGCGCTACACCGAACGTTGTTTGCGGCGGGTGTGGAGGGGCCAGCGATTTTCGTGGTGGATGACTTCGATGCTGCACCGGTTTCCGAATGAGGATGGTTTTTCGCATCACATTCATCTGGCGGATTTGGATTATGTGACGAGTTCGCGGGCGGCGTCCACTTCGCTCGCGGAGAATTATGTCGGACTGCCGTTTGATACGCCGGGACTCTTCTGAGTTTTTCTTTACGCCTTCCTTTGTGATAGAACAACTGCACTTTGCAGGTCAAAATTGACAACCAGGAATCGTATCACTGCGGGATTGAGGCAGGTTTGGTGCGAATTATGAGAGGGCGAACGGGGCCACCTAAAGGTGGCCGCTACGGGGAAAGAAGTCCGGATGAATTCAACTCCATCGCGTTATGACGCCATTGTTGTGGGAGCGGGACACAACGGGTTGACGGCTGCGGCGTATCTTGCAAAGGCGGGATTGCGTACGCTGGTGCTGGAGCGGCGAGAGATTGTGGGCGGGTGCTGCGTTACGGAGGAGGTTGCGCCGGGCTGCCGCGCTTCGACCACTTCTTATATTGCTAGCATGTTGCGGCCGGAGGTGATTCGCGAGTTGCGGCTGCCGGAGTTTGGGTTGCGAATGGTGCCGTGCGATCCGGGGTTGCAGGTGGCGTTTCCGGATGGGCGCGTGGTGCCTTGGTGGGCGAATCGCGAGCGAGCGAAGGCGGAGTTCGCGATGATTTCGGCGCGCGACGCGGAGCGGTTTGTGAAGGTGGATGACCAATTGAAGAGGCTGGCGCGGTATTTGCAGCCGTTTTTCATGGAGCCTCCGCCGGAGATTGACACCCGCTCGCTGCAAGGGTGGAGCGATTTGCTGCGGGTGGGGAAACGATTTCGCGGGATTACGAATGCGGAGATTGCGCAGTTGGTGGCCTTTTTAACGGGGAGCCTGGGCGAGTTTCTGGACAAGAATTATGAGACGGAAACGATGAAGACCATGTTCCTGGCGAACAATGTATACGGGAAACATGGCGGGCCATACCAGCCAGGGACGGCGATTGGATTGTTGTTTCATCTGTTGAGCGGCGGCGAGCAGGAGATGCAGGGCTTTTATGGGCACGTGATGGGCGGGATGGGAGCGATCACGCAGGCGCTGGCGGCTTCGGGGAAGAAGCTGGGAGTTGAGATTCGGACGAAAGCGGCGGTGGCGCGGATCGATTCGCGCGAGGGAAGAGTGCTTGGAGTGACGCTGGAGGATGGAACAGAGATTCTGGCGAAGATCGTGATTTCGAATGCGGACCCGAAGAGAACGTTTCTGCGGCTTGTGGATACGAATGCGCTGCCGGCGGAGTTTGTGGAGGCAGTGCGTGGGATCAAGATGGCGGGACCTTGTGCGAAGGTGAACATGGTGTTGAGCGAGGAGCCGAGATTTACGGGGACGCGGGCGGAGGCTTCGCCGCAGGAGAGATCGCTGTTCACATTGGTGCCATCGCTGGAGTTTGCGGAGCGGTGCTATGACATCGCGAAGTTCGGGGAGATTCCGGAAGAGTTGTGGGTGGATTGCGTGGTGGCGTCGAACGCGGATGATTCGCTGGCTCCGGCGGGAAAACATATTATGACTTGCTTTGTGCAGTACGTGCCGTACAAGCTGCGCGACGGGAATTGGGATGGGAAGCGGGAGTTGCTGGGGGATCGCGTGGTGAAGAAGATTGCGGAGTATGCGCCGAACGTGCCGGGAGCGATTGTGGCACGACAGGTCTTAACGCCGCTGGATCTGGAGCGGACGTATGGATTAACGGAGGGGAATATCTTCCATGGGGATTTGAATCTGGAGCAGTTGTTTTTCATGCGACCCGTGGCGGGATGGTCGCGATACCGGATGCCGTTGGAGGGGTTATATTTGTGCGGTGCGGGGGCGCATCCGGGAGGAGGAGTTACGGGAGCGCCTGGGAGGAATGCGGCGAAACAGGTTTTGAGAGATTGGAAGCGAGGGAGGTAAGGAGGTAAAGCCGGAAGAAAGGGGTGGTGGTAGCGCGTGGAGAGATTTGTGGTTGGGTTAAGTTGAGGTCCTTCGCCCAACTCCGGTGAACACCACCGGAGTCCAAACGACGGACCTTGTCGGATGGGCTCAGGATGACAAGCCTGAGTTGATCGTTGAGTTGGAAAGATGTTTGAGAGGGTCTGGCTTTG
>DATLVJ010000522.1:0-2247 GCA_035577585.1 Candidatus Limnocylindrales bacterium | reverse complement strand
AGGTCATGTCGCAAATATCACCACGAGGACACCGAGCGCACTCCACACAAGTGAGTTCACCAGCATGCGGACCAGATCGTTCTGCTTGCCAAGACCCAGGGCGCTGCAGACCAGATTACCGGGCAGGAGCAACGGCCATGCTACGGCTTGGCCGATCGAGACGGTCCTTTTCATCGGAGCCACTCTTCTAAAGATGTATTACGAATATATCTTATAAGCCTGCCCTTGTCGAAATGCAATACCTCCGATACATCTTTGACATGATCATGGGAGATGGCGAATGCGCTTGACTATCTACACGGATTACGCGTTGCGCGTGCTGACGTATCTTGCGCTAAAGGAAGACGAGTTGGCAACCATCTCGGAGATCTCGGCGAGCTATGGGATCTCCAAAAACCACCTGATGAAAGTAGTCCATCAACTTGGGGTCGCCGGATACGTCGAGACCCTCCGCGGCAGAGGTGGCGGCCTGCGCCTCGCAAGGAGGATCGAAACGATCGGGCTTGGCGAGGTGGTGCGCTTCACTGAACCGGATATGGCGATTGTGTCGTGCTTTAAGCCAGTTGACGCGCCTTGTGCCATTCGTCCCGCGTGTGTGCTAAGACAAGCACTGCAAAAGTCCCGCGATGCATTCATGAGCGTTCTTGACGATTACACCTTGAGTGACCTCGTCCGGCCGCGCGGACGACTTGTTGGATTGTTGGCTATTTCTCCAAACAAGTCCTGACACCCCGATCGACAGCCCAACCACATCCCTCACACGTTCGTGGATTGGGCGAGCCGACGTTTCAGTTCACGGATTTCATCAAAGCGCTTTGTAACATCGCGGAGGATGGCCGCCGTTCCAACGAGCTTTTTCGCCTCGTCATGCAACAAGACAATCGTAAATTCGACGGAAACGCGCAGGCCATCCTTGGTCAAACCCGGCACCGACAACACGTCGCCCTGGCCATAATGACTTTCGCCGGTTGCCATTACCCGATGGTATCCCGTCCAATGGCGCGCTCTGAGATTTTCCGGAATGATCAAATCGAGGGAATTTCCGACCGCCTCCTTTGCCGTAAAGCCGAAAATTCGCACTGCTCCGGGATTCCAAAAGCTGATGAGGCCTCCGGCATCGGTGGCGATAATCGCATCCGAAGCCGTCCCGAGAACTGCCTCGGTAAGACCGCGCGGTATGCGCGTATTTTCCCTAGATTCCAAACCCACGGTGTATCCTCTGCAAAGCTCAGCATACTCACTACCGGTGCAAGTGTATCGAGATAGACCTCAGAGCCGCGCACGGTGTCTCGACCTCCTGCACGAGTACTCAGGCGTTATTCTCCCGAACAGCAAGTTTCTTCGGTGTTTTGTGCGCAACGCTACGGGATTTCGCGGAGCAGCGAGTAATCTTAAGCGGATCACTTGCCGGAAATGTACCCTCCAGTTCCTGATCCAGCTGAAGGTCAAGTTCTCTCTTTTCCCTTTGTGCGAAAGTTTCTCTTGCAGCCATTATGAGTCCTCCATCCATTTTCATGCATATTGCGCCGCTCGTTGTGCCTTGGATTGAGGCGATTGTGAGTTTCAACGCGCGGCGTGAAGGCACTTTCCCGGCAAGCCGACGAGCCCGCGCAGGAATTGGATGAAAATCATTTAGGCGCATCCGAGCCCTCAAGCTAGAAAGGTTTCAAGTTGCTCGACTTGTTTACGGTGCAGCAGCAGCAGGTACATTAACTTCGCATTCAGCTTTGAATCGAAGATGTTCAAGACCGCTTCCTCGATCATATCGGCCAGCCCGGCCTGATTGCTAATCGCGAATGAGGTCACTCGCTGGAGGTTGCATTTTACACCAGGAATTGCGGTTATATTTTTGGGACGAAGCGCGCAGCTTCCCTCTCTCGCAGCGATTTCCTTTTTGAGTAAGACGCAAATCGCGCCCTGGGCTAGTTCTGAGTCAAAAACTAGGTCGGCGGTATTGAGGTCGGCGGCACGTCCGATCTCCGCAAAAGCCCTAGCGCCGATGCGCTCGATCTCAAGAAGCTCCTTAAGAAATTGAAGTACCTCTTCCTTAGACCAATAGCCTAAGTAGACAGCACCGCCTGCATTGATTCCGCTCAGCGAGTCTGTGGGCTCTTGGATTGGATCGTCTAGGTTACGGGCTTTCTGCATGACTTCGTTTCCTGCGGGCACGAGGTGAGAAGCTGCAGTCCTTGAACGGGCGTCCGTTGCTTATGGGCTGCCGTTCGAGTTCTCGCCCATTGGTCGGAG
>DATLVJ010000521.1:0-21713 GCA_035577585.1 Candidatus Limnocylindrales bacterium | reverse complement strand
GCCGAGGAGTGCGGCGGCGGTGGTCATGGTGATGGGGCGGAAGCGTAGGAGGCAGGCCTGGAAGATGGCGTCGCGCGGGGATTTGTGTTCCTTGCGTTCGGCTTCGAGGGCGAAGTCGATCATCATGATGGCGTTTTTCTTGACGATGCCGATGAGCAAGACGATGCCGATGATGGAGATGATGTTGAGGTCTTGCTTGAAGAGCATGAGAGCGAGCATGGCGCCGACACTGGCGGAGGGAAGCGTCGAGATGATGGTGAGAGGGTGCACCAGGCTTTCGTAGAGGATGCCGAGAACGATGTAGACCCCCAGGAGCGCGGTGATTATCAAATACCATTCGTTGCTGAGCGACTGTTTGTAGGCTAGCAAGGTTCCCGCAAAAAAACCGCGGAGCGTGGAGGGGGCGCCAATGCGGAGCTTCATCTGCTCGATGGCGAGGGTGGCGTCGCTAAGGGCGACTCCAGGAGCGAGATTGAACGAGAGGGTGACGGAGGGAAAGAGGCTGGTGTGGTTGAGGGAGAGGGGAATGGTATTGGCTTGGCTGGCGGTCATAGCGATGAGGGGAACGTTGCCGGTGGAAGTGACGTTGGTGTTTCCATTTGCGTGGAAGTAGACGTTTTTAAGTCCTTCGGGACTTTGCGAGTACTGCGGGGCGACTTCGAGGACGACGTAGTATTGGTTCAACTGGGTGTAAATGACGGAAGTTTCGGACTGGCCGAAGGAGCTGTAGATTTCCTGATCGAGCGATTGGGCGGTTAGGCCGAGTCTGGCGGCGGCGACGCGGTCGTAGTTGAGACGAATGTCGAGGCCGCCGTTCTGCTGGTCGGTGTTGACATCCTGCAAAATCGGGAGGCGTTTCATTTCCGCGAGGATGCGCGGGCCCCAGATGGTGAGATCGGAGGGATTGTCGGATTGCAGGGTGTACTGGTAGAGGGCGGAACTGCCGCGGCCGCCGATGCGGAGATCCTGGGAAGCTTGAAGGAAGGCTGAGGCGACGGGGAGCCGACTGAGTTGAGGGCGGATCCTGTTGATGATGTCCGGCGCTGCGATTTTGCGTTCGTTGAGAGGTTTCAGCGCGATGAAAATGTTGCCGGAATTGGTAGCGCCGCCGCCCCCTGTGAAGGCGACTACGTTTTGCACTGCGGGATCCCGTTTGATCACGTCCACAATTTTCTGGATCGATTCGTTCATAGCGGGGAAGGAAGAGTCCTGGGGACCCTGGACGCCGCCGCCGAGCGTACCTGTGTCTTGCTGGGGAAAGAAACCCGTGGGGATTTTGTAGATTATGACACCGTTCAGGGCAATGGTCAGTAGGAGGACGGTGAGTGTGAGAACGGGGTTGTCGAGAACCCATTGCAGCGTGGTGCGATAGATGGAAAGAATGCGATCGAAGACGTGCTCGGTGGCCATGTAGAGGCGGCCGTGGGGCCGGGAGCGCTCGTCGCGCAAGAGGTAGGCGCACATCATCGGCGTGGTGGTGAGCGAGATAACCATGGAAACGAGGATGGCGGTGGAGAGGGTGATGGCGAACTCGCGGAAGAGGCGGCCGACGATGCCGCCCATGAGCAGAAGGGGGATGAAAACGGCGATGAGCGAAATGCTGATGGTGAGGACGGTAAAGCCGATTTCCTTGGCGCCGAGGAGAGTGGCGGCGAAGGGATCCATGCCAGCTTCGAGGTGGCGGGTGATGTTTTCCATGACGACGATGGCGTCATCCACGACGAAGCCGGTGGAGATGGTGAGGGCCATTAGGGAGAGATTGTCGAGGCTGTAGCCGCAGAGGTACATCACCGCGAAAGTGCCGATGAGAGAGACGGGAACGGCGACGGCGGGAATGAGAGTGGCGCGGCCGTTTCGAAGGAAGACAAAGACGACGACGATGACGAGGATGATGGAGAGGGCAAGGGTGCGTTCGACGTCGCTGACGGATGCGCGAATGGTGGTGGTGCGGTCGAGAACGATGGTGGTGTCAATGCCCTGGGGAATGGAGGCTCGGATGGAGGGGACCTCGGAGCGGATGCGGTCTACAGTCTCAATGATGTTAGCGCCGGGTTGGCGAAAGATAGTGAGAAGAACGGCGCGTTTGCCGTTGAGGTAGCCGGCCGCGCGAACGTTCTGAACGGAATCGATAACCTCGGCAACATCTGTGAGGTGGATCGCGGCACCTTTGTGGTAGCCAACGATGACGGGCTTGAAATCTTCAGCGTGGGAGATCTGATCGTTGGCGACGATATCGGCGGTGGTGATTCCGTCGGTGATTTGCCCTTTGGCGAGATCGGAATTTTGCAGGCGCAGAACGGACTGGATGTCGGTCATGGCCAGGCCATAGCTGGCAAGCTTGGTGGGATTTACTTCGACGCGGACGGAGGGGAGCGCACCGCCGCCGACATTGACCTGGCCGACGCCCTCGATCTGGGAGAGTTTTTGCTGGATGACGGTGGAGGCCGCGTCGAAGAGCCTGGCGGGGCCGTATTTATCGGAGGTGAGGCCGAGGATCATTATGGGGGCGTCGGCAGGATTGACTTTGCGGTAGGTGGGATTTGCCGGGAGATTGGCGGGGAGATAAGTGCGTGCGGAATTGATGGCGGCTTCGACGTCGCGGGCGGCGCCGTCGATATTGCGAGAGAGATCGAACTGGATGGTGATGGAAGTTGAACCGAGGCCGCTGGCGGAGGTCATCTCGGTTACGCCAGCGATGTGGCCGAACTGGCGCTCGAGAGGAGTGGCAACGGAGGAGGCCATGATTTCGGCGCTAGCGCCGGGGAGGCTGGCGTTGACGGAGATGGTGGGAAAGTCCACCTGCGGCAAGGGAGAAACGGGAAGTACTGTGAAAGCGATGGCGCCGGCGATAGCGATGGCGACGGTGAGGAGAGTTGTCGCCACGGGGCGATGAATGAATGGGGCGGAGACGTTCATGAGAGATCCGCCGCGCCAGTGTGCGTTGCAAGCGGCTTTGGCGAGAAACGACGCGCAAGCTTGTCGAAGAAGATGTAGATGACGGGAGTGGTGTACAGAGTGAGAACCTGGCTGACGAGAAGGCCGCCGACCATGGCGATGCCGAGAGGGCGGCGGAGTTCAGAGCCGAAGCCGGAGCCGAACGCGAGAGGGAGGCCGCCAAGCAAGGCGGCCATGGTGGTCATCATGATGGGGCGGAAGCGGAGGAGACAGGCTTCGTAGATGGCGTCGGTGGAAGATTTTCCGTGGTTGCGCTCGGCGTCGAGGGCGAAGTCCACCATCATAATGCCGTTCTTTTTTACGATGCCGATGAGAAGGACGAGGCCGATGATGGCGACGACGCTGAGATCCTGGTGGAAGAGAATCAGAGCGAGAAAAGCGCCGACGCCCGCGGAGGGAAGCGTGGAAAGAATTGTGATGGGATGGATGAAACTTTCATACAGAACGCCGAGGACGATGTAGACGGTGACGAGAGCGGCGAGGATGAGCAAGGGCATGTTGGAGAGAGAGTTTCGGAAGGAGGCCGCGGTGCCCTGGAAATCAGCCTGCAGGCTGGCGGGCATATGGAGATCGTTCTGGATCTGAGTGACGGAGGAGATGGCGTTGCCGAGAGCGGCGCCTGGAGCGAGATTGAAGGAAACGGTGATGGCGGGGAATTGTCCCTGATGGTTGATGGAAAGGGACTGAGTTCTGGTTTCGAAATGGGAGAAGGCGCTGAAGGGGACGGCATTGCTTTTCACGGAGCTGGTGGCACCGGCCGACGTGGCGCCCTTGCTGGAAGTGGAGGAGGAAGTGTTCGCGGTGAGCGCATTCACGGGCGAGGACAGCGTGTTGGCGGATGGAGTAAAGAGCGCTGAACCGGTCAGTGCGTTAGAGCCCGCGGAAGTGGAGCCGTTGCCGGTGGAGCTGGCAGAGGCGCCCTGGGTGCCGGCGGCCGAGTTGGACTGGATGTAAAGCTTGTTCAACATGTTTGGATCCAACTGGAACTGCGGCTGGCTTTCCAGAATGACGTGATATTGATTCAGCTGGGTGTACATGGTGTTGATCTGGCGTTGGCCGAAGGCGTCGTAGAGGGTGTTGTCAATGGTGGTGGGGGCGATGCCGAGGCGCGAGGCGGTGGGGCGGTCGATGACGAGGGAGACGGCGAGACCGCCGGGTTGCTCGTCAGTGGCGACGTCTTCGAGGTCGGGCAATTTTTTCAGGCGAGTGACGAAGCGATTGGTCCACTCGCTGAGTTCATTGGGATCCGGGTCTTCGAGAGTGAACTGGTATTGGGTGCGGCTGACGCGATCATCGACCGTGATGTTCTGAACGGGCTGCATGAATAGCTGGATGCCTTGTACGTCTTGCAGCTTGGATTGCAGGCGGCGGATGACGTCGGAGGCGTTGATTTTGCGCGCTTCGAGGGGCTTCAGGTTGATGGAGAGCCTGCCGCTGTTGGTGGTGATGTTGGTGCCATCGGCGCCGATGAAGGAGGAAAGGCTTTCGACGGCGGGATCTTCCAGAATGAGTTTGGAGAGCTCCATCTGTTTTTCCGCCATCGCCTTCGAGCCAATGCTTGGCGGGGCCTGAGAGATGCCCTGGATAATTCCCGTGTCCTGGACGGGGAAGAAACCTTTGGGGATGTAAACGTAGAGAAAAATAGTCAGCAGCAAAGTTCCGAGAGCGACAAAGAGGGTGATGGTCTGGAAGCGGAGGACGACTTTCAGGGTGCGGCCGTAGAAGGCGATCATGCTGCTAAAGGCGTGCTCGGAGGCGCGGAAGAGGCGACCCTGTTGCTCCTCAGGATTGTGTTTGAGGATGCGCGAGGCCATCATCGGCGTGAGGGTGAGTGAAACGATCGCGGAGACGACAATGGTGACGGCGAGAGTGACGGCGAACTCGCGGAACAAGCGGCCGACGACGTCTCCCATGAAGAGCAGGGGAATAAGGACGGCGATCAGGGAGACGGTGAGAGAAACGATGGTGAAGCCAATCTGCTCCGCGCCCTTTAGCGCGGCTTGCATGGGGGGCTGGCCTTCCTCGATGTAGCGAGAAATGTTTTCGACCATGACGATGGCGTCGTCGACGACGAACCCGGTGGAAATGGTGAGAGCCATCAGCGAGAGGTTGTCGAGGCTGTAGCCGAGTGCGTACATGGCGGCGAAGGTGCCGATGAGGGAGAGGGGTACGGCGACGCTGGGGATGATGGTTGCAGAGAGGCTTCGGAGGAAGAGGAACATAACCATGACGACGAGGCCGACGGTGAGGAAGAGTTCGAACTCGACGTCGGAGATGGAGGCCTGGATGGGAGTGGTGAGGTCGGTGAGCGTGGTGACCTCGATGCCTTTGGGAAGATTGCTTTCGAGCTGAGGGAGAAGCTGCTTGATGCGATTGACAACGCTGATGGTGTTGCCGCCGGGTTGGCGCTGGACGTTGACGATGACCGCGGGAGTTTTGTTCATCCAGGCGGCTTGACTGGTGTTTTCGACGCCGTCGACGATTTTGGCGACGTCAGTGAGCATGACGGGCGCGCCGTTGCGGAAGGCGACGACGACGTTGCGGTAATCCTGGCTGGTTACCAGCTGATCGTTGGCGTCAATCTGGTAGTCCTGGCGGTTTCCGTCGAAATTTCCCTTGGCGGCGTTGACGCTGGATTGTGTGACGGCGGTGCGCAGGTCTTCCAGGTTGATGCCGTAGGAAGAAAGCGCTGAGGGATTGGCCTGGATGCGGACGGCGGGCTTCTGGCCGCCGCTGATGGTGACGAGGCCAACTCCGCTGAGCTGGGAGATTTTGGGCGCGAGGCGTGTGTCCACAAGATCTTCGACTTGCGAGAGCGGGATGGAGCTGGAGGTGACGGCCAAAGTGAGAACCGGGGCATCGGCGGGATTGGTTTTGCTGTAGATCGGAGGAGCGGGCAGGTTGGCCGGAAGAAAATTTTGGGATGCGTTGATGGCGGATTGGACTTCTTCCTCGGCAATGTCGATGTTCAGGCTGAGATTGAATTGCAGAACAATGACGGAGGTGCCGCCGGAGCTGCTGGAGGTCATCTGGCTGAGCCCCTGCAACTGGCCGAACTGGCGCTCGAGCGGAGCGGTGACCGTGGTGGCGACTACATAGGGGCTGGCGCCCGGATAGAAGGTGAGAATTTGAATCGTGGGATAGTCCACTTGCGGAAGAGCGGAGACGGGCAATTGGGTGAAACAGACGATGCCGACGAGGAGAATCGCGGCCATGAGAAGGGCCGTGGCGACAGGTCTTAAGATGAAAGGAGCGGACGGACTCAAGGAGCGGCACTCCCAGCGTTATTTCCAGGGCCGGGTTTGGAGGAAACGACGACTTTGGCGTTGTCCTGCAACTTGTCGAAACTGCTGTTTGCGAGGACGTCGCCTGGGGCGATGCCAGTCACCTCAGTGACGCCCGCGTCGGTGACTACGGGTTGAATGACGCGCATGTGAGCGACGTTGTCCTGGATAACGTACACAAAAGCGGTTTGGCCGTTGTGTTGGATTGTAGAAGAGGGAATGAGAGTGGCGCCGCGATGGGTGTCCACGAGGAGGCGGACGTTGACGAATTCGTTGGGGAAGAGGATAGAGTCTTTATTGTCGAAGGATGCGCGGGCTTTTACGGTGCCAGTGGTGGTATCGATCTGATTGTCGAGCGTGAGGAGCGTACCGGTAGCGAGGTGCTTGAGGGCGGAACGGTCGTAGGCGTCCGCGGTGAGCTTTGCATTTTTGTGGAGACGCTGTTGAACCTGGGCGAGATTGTCTTCGGGGACTGTGAAAATTACGGTGATGGGCTGGATTTGCGTGACGACGGCGAGCGTGAGACCTCCGGAGGATTGCACGACGTTACCGGGGTCCACGAGGCGCAGGCCAACTCTGCCGGTGATCGGGGAGACGATGTGGCAATAGTCGACCTGGATTTGATCAAAGCGGACCACGCCCTGGTCGAATTTGATGGTGCCTTGTTGCTGAAGCACGAGTTTTTCCTGATCGTCGAGAGTTTGCTTGGGGATGGCGTTGCGGTCCCATGCGTCGTGATAACGCTGAAGGTCCATCTTTGACTGGGCGAGGAGATTGGTGTCGCGCTCGAGCGTGCCTTGGGCCTGGAGCAAGGAGGCCTCGTAGGTACGAGCGTCAATGTCGATCAGGGGGTCGCCTTTGCGGACGAGCTGGCCTTCTTTGTAATGGACGGCGGTGACGATGCCGTTGACCTGGCTGGTGATCGAAGCGGTGTAAACCGGAGTGACGGTGCCGATGGAATCGAGGTAGACGCCGATGTCGCCCTGCTTGGCGGTTGCGGTGACGAGGCTGACGGGCCCGACGCCACCTCGAGGGGATTTTGCCGCGGTCGCGGAGGCGTCGCGCTTGCGCAGGACGAGATAAAATCCGCCGGCGAATACCAGGAGGATAACAATCCACATGAGGACGCTGACACCTTTGTGCCGGATGGGAGCATCGGGAGCCTGGTGCTCCGAAGCAGAGGTAGAGCGGGTATTGTGATCAGTCGGCAAGTTGGCAATCCTTTGTCAAGGCTGTGCGACGGACCCTGGCAAAAAAGTCCGTACAGTATTGACGAGATTTGTGGCTTTTTGGATACAGTTGTTTCCGTGGATCCTGGTGCCGGGAGCATAAATCAGGTGAGGGTGGCCTCGCTACTTTATGTTTCCTGCGGGACAATCAAATTATGAATTCGACGGGAGAGACGGCTTGGATTGTAGAGCGGGCTGAAGCGCTTGGCTTTTCGCTATGTGGCGTGGCGCCGCTGGAGCGCTTCCCCGAGCATGCCGCTATTGAAGAGTGGCTTCGGCGAGGATACGCCGGCACGATGGGATATCTTGCCAACCCGAAGAGGCGAGAGCCGGAGCGTGTGCTCGAAGGAGCGCGAAGTGTGATTGTTTGCGCGATGAATTACAACACCGAGCATCGTTATTCCAGCGAGGCGGCGGCATTGAAAGACAGCGGCGAGGCGCGTGGATGGATTTCGCGATATGCATGGGGTCGGGATTATCACGAAGTTTTGTGGGAGAAGTTGAACGCACTGGCGGATGCTCTGAATGAAAAGTTTCCGGAGGGGCATCTATTCCGGGCCCATGCCGACACCGGGCCGGTGGCGGAAAGACTGTTTGCCAAATACGCGGGGCTTGGCTGGCTGGGGAAAAACACGCTGCTACTGAACAAGACGATGGGCTCGTGGTTTTTTCTTGGAGTGATTTTCACGACGCTGGAGCTTTCGCCGTCACTGGCGCGAAATGAAATGCCGCCGGCGGATATGTGCGGCAAATGCCGGCGATGCCTGGACGCTTGTCCGACCGGAGCGTTTGTTGAACCGTACGTGATGGATGCGCGGCGGTGTATTTCTTATTTGACGATAGAGTTGCGAGGGAGCGTGCCGGAAGAGTTTCGCGAGGCGATTGGGAAAAATGTGTATGGGTGCGACATTTGCCAGGAGGTGTGCCCGCATAACTGGGACGCGCCGGTGACAAGGTGCCCGGATTTTGAGCCGCGACAGTTCTCGCCGGAAGAGAGCTTATTGCAGCCGCGGTTAGAGTGGTTGGCAGGGATGAGCGAAGAGGAATTCCGAGACAAGTTCCGAGGGAGCGCGATCAAAAGGACGAAGTGGCGGGGATTGGTGAGGAATGCGTGCATTGCGCTGGGAAACGCGAAGTTGGAACGCGGGTCGGCGGAGCAATTGCGGATTGTGGAGTTGTTGGGGAGATTGGCAGAATCCTCGGAAATTGCGATTGCGGAATCTGCCCGTTGGGCGCTTGGGCGCATCAGATAGGGGATAGAGGATTGGGTCTTCCGACAGCGTTGGGCGGATGGCGACTGCAGACTAACCGCTCGAAGAAAATGTGTCGCACCTCCGGCGCTTGAGGAATTTGCAATTCTCACCCAGCGCTTACGCGCTGGGCTAAGGTCTGCCGCGCCTCCGGCGCTGGGCTTTGGGACGATCGAGATAGACCAGTGAGTTTGCGCGGTGGATAGGGCGGCGAGGTTGAGTGGGAGTAGGAGAGGCGCTATAATCACGCGCGGAAGTCCACTTGCCCACCGAAACCGAGGGCTTCCATGGATCGCCGTAAGTTTCTAACAACCAGTGGCATGCTTGGCGCTGGCTTACTTGGGGCAGGCAACGCCGCTTCGAGTTTGCTGCACGCTGAAACCGGATCGGATTTCGAATCACATCTCAATTTGGAGGACAAAACCGTGGCATTCTCAGTGCCCCCTTTGCCGTACTCGAACGACGCACTTGAACCGTATATTGACGCCCGAACGATGGAGATCCATCACGACAAACATCACGGCGCCTACGTGACCAATCTCAACAAGGCGCTGGAAGGCCATGCGGACCTGCAGGCGAAATCGATTGACGAACTTTTGAAAAATCTTGACAGCGTGCCGGAAAATATCCGCGGCGCGGTGCGCAACAATGGCGGCGGGCACTGGAACCATTCGCTCTTCTGGCAGTTGATGAAGAAGGGCGGTGGTGGCGAGCCGAAAGGCGATCTGGCGGCGGCAATCAATGCTGGCTTTGGATCATTCGCGGGACTCAAGGAAAAGTTGAAGGCGGCGGGCCTGGGCCGGTTTGGATCGGGTTGGGCATGGCTGTTGGTGAAGGATGGGAAGCTGGCAATCGATTCGACGGCCAACCAGGACACGCCGTACATTGCCGGGGGCAAAGCTGTGATCGGTATTGACGTCTGGGAACACGCGTATTACCTGAAATATCAGAATGTGCGCGGGGATTATATCGATGCGTGGTGGAACGTCGTGAATTGGGACAAGGCAGCGGAGCTTTATAGCGCGGCGAAGAAGTAAGAAAATAAGTCGCGAAGCAAAGAAGCAAGGAAGTAAAGATGGCCGAGAGCTTCGCCATGGCGCCCGGGCCCGAGAGTAAATCGAAGAGGGCCGGGCACGCCCGGCCCCTACATGATGGTCGAGAAAGTAAAAGGCCGTTCCGGAGTGACCGGAACAGCCTTTTTTTATGATAACTGGGGTAATACCAAAGGCGCCCGCCCCGTAACACCATCCGGGATCCACAAAACGGAACTCAGAAGGCGGCCGCTACAATTACGCCATCATGCGATGGCGAGCGAGCGGAAGCACCTTGTTCGAGTTTGCAGGTCTGCGGTCACTCTCGCGGCGCTCCTGATAAGGGCCGAGTTGGGGAGCGGGGTTGCCAACCGCGGGCGGAATGGAGTTCAGAGAATGACGCGAGGCCTCGCGCATGAGCTCGAGGCGTCCGCGGACCTTGAACTTGGCCAGCAGGGAAGAGACGTGAAATTTCACGGTGCGTTCGGAGAGATTCAGCTCGTTGGCGATTTCCTTATTGGCAAGGCTGCGAAGGATGCCATCGAGGACTTCTTCTTCGCGGCGGGTGAGGCGAACGGCGTTTTTGGCGCTGTGTCCCGCTTCGAGAAGTTTCTGGGCTTTTTCGGCCAGGCCGTTCAAAGCGTTGGGAGCGGCCGGAACCATGACGAGATAGTCCTTGGGGGATTGGCCGCGTACCAGACAATGCATGGCGAGCAGGCCGGCGGCGTGATCCACGGGAAGTTCCCCGCTGGGTCCGGCCTCGACATGGAAATGAGCCGTTCCGGTACTTTTTTCATAAAATAAATAGACACTAGTTTGAGCAGAGTACTTTGGCTGAGGTAGCGAATGAGTCGCTAGACTTCTGCGGATCAACTTCACGTGCACTCCTCTGATTGTGCCTCGTGGTGGGACCGAAGCCATCCTGTTGGATTTTGACCCTCAATAACCTCCGATTGAGGTCGGCCGGAATGACCGAGCAAGTGACAAGGAAGTAGGACTGGTTCAGGTCCATGTACACCAGAGGAAAAAATCCCTCAGAAACCCTCTGGGGTAGAGTAAAGGATCCCCGTCAATAGCTTGCGAAAGTTACACCTGACCAAGGTAAAGCTATGCAACCCGTTGGCCGGACTGTAAGTTATGACAGGGGTTGGAATGTCAATGACTTAGAGGAGTCTAAGAGGGAGGGTCAGAACGGATTGAGGGTAGAAATTGCCCAGGCCCCGCATTTTTTTCCAGACGCACGAGATTTCCACAGGTCATGGAGTAAGTACGCGGGTTTGGTCGGGGGAGATGATTTCGTACTGAATGCCGCGCCAAGTGATGCGGCGGCCGAAGAGCGAGGCAAAGAAATTGAGCAAGTACAAAAATGGAACGAGCAATGTGACCACGATATAAATCCAGGATTGCGCCATGATTTCCGCGCGTGCACTGGGTATTGCTTCCGTGACGCCGATCACCCGGAGTGCACCGCGGAAGGCTGCAAGAAGTAGGGGAAGCACGAAAAGGGTGATCACCTGCGAGGACGGCCGCGATTCAATAGTGAGGTTGAGCGCGACCAAGAAACCCAGGAGGAGAGTGAAACAAAAGAGAAAATGTGTGGCGAAGGCGGTGGCCCACATTTTGGGGCGGTAAATACGCGTGATCTTGATCTGGCGGTTGGTAAATTCAAGCAGGCTTGGAAAATCGGTTTGGACGTAAGAGGGCGTGAGGCATTCGGGAACAAAAACGATCTGGCGCCGGGTTCTCTCGATGGCGATGGTGAGAGAGTAGTCATCGCTGAAAGTGTTTTGCCAGACGTCGAGCATCCCCATTTCTTCGAAAAGGGCGCGGCGAATGGCGGTGCCACCGCCCCAGCAGAAATTGTGGGCGTGGCCGCCGAGCATGGTGACCACGGACGCATTCCACGCAGCCAAGAGGGCATCTGGAAAAGCGTAGTTGTTGGGAATGAACCAGCGCATGGTGGTGGTGGCGCCGATGCGAGAATCGGCTAGCGGGGCGACGAGGTGGTGGAGCCAGGTTTTGCCAGGGCGGCCGTCGGAATCCACGAAGACCAGGACTTCGAAATCGGGGGGGAGTTGTTCTATGGCGACGCGAAGATTATTGACCTTTTCGCTGGAGGTGGCGGGTTTCCCGGCAATTACGACGTGGGCTTTCACGCGAGAGGAAGCGGCAACTCGTTTAACCAGGCTATAGGCAGCATCGTTTTCAGAGGCGAGGATAAAATAAACTTCGAAATTCTGGTGAGCGAATTCACAAAGGGAGACAAGGTTTCGCTCGAGGCCGGGTTCGATGCCGCGGCATGGACAGAGGACGGCGGTACGGGGAGCGTAAAATCCGGGATCAGTGTGTAAGCGGCGTCGCACGTAAGCGAGCCACTGGATTCCCTGCCAAAGCAGGAAGAGTCCCGAGGCGAGTTGAAGAATCGCCAGGAATTCAAAGAGGGTTTCCACGTAAGCAGAGCATAACAAACGGAAAGGCTGCCGGAAGCGGCTTGTGGAAGGGTAGAATCGGACCGGTAAACAGCGGGAAAACAAGGAGAACAACATGACAGGTCGAGTGGATAGTTCGATGGTGACGACAGCCAATGAATTGCCGGGATACCGGATCGTAAAGAACTTCGGAATTGTGCGAGGGATTACGGTGCGTTCGCGAAGCGTGCTGGGAAACCTGGCGGCGGGGATCCAGACGATCATCGGCGGAAACATTTCGATCCTGACGGAGCTTTGTGAAAAGGCTCGGGAAGAGGCGTATGAGATTTTGCTGCAGCATGCGGCGCAGCATGGGGCCAATGCGATCGTGTGCATGAGGTATGACGCGAATGAAGTGATGCAGGGAGTGACGGAAGTGCTGGCGTATGGAACGGCGGTCCAAGTCGAGAAATCCATTTGAAAAGGAGAGATTGGAAAACAGAAACTAGAAATTCAATGGCCGATAGTCGGACTGGTTGCACTGGGAGACTAAGCAATGGAAACAGAAGGCGCCGAAGGCGCAGCCTCTTATTTCTTAAGTGTGTATTGCACTTCCTGGGAGGCGAGGGACTCGAGATTGGTAAGAGTGCGGCTGGCGGCGACGCGGGCCCGTTCGAGGAATGAGGAGTCCAGGACGAAGGCGCAGCGGTCCACGAAGGGATGATTCGCGGGTTCGAAAGATTTGCGCGGGCGGCGGTGGGCGCCGGCGCGGGCGATGAGGTCTTCGTACATTTTCAGATCGGACTGAAAATCGAGGGCGTCGCTGACGTTCCAGCGCTGGTGGCGGGTGAGGGCTGCAAGGAATTTCTGGCGGAAGGCGGAAGCTTCCTGGCGCTTCATGGGCTTGGCTTTGCGTTCGTCCTCGGCGGGTAGGCCGCGGGCGACAATTTCGAGGGCACTGGCAGTTACGGTGAGAAGAGCTTCGCGCTGGAGAAGATTCAAAAGATCGCGGTAGAGAACAGCGTGGACTTGCAGGCTGTGGCGGCCGTGTTCGACGACGTAGGAATCGACAAAACGGGGGATGATGCGCTCGCGAAGGAGGGCTTCGCTGAGGCGCTGCGGTAGAAGCGCGGCTAAGTCGTTGGCGGGAGATTTGGATTTCGAATTTGACGGCATGAGAAGTTTCCATACTAGCAGTAGTTGGAGGGTTCTCAGCGTGTACGAAAGAACAAGAAGGAAAGAAAAAGGCCCGGCATAATTGGCCGGGCCTTTGGCTTTGAGTCGGTTGCTGGCTGCACAAGAGCGCTGGCAAGAAAGGCAGCGCTACAATGACCAGCCCATCGCGGTCAAAACTAGTCTCAGTGGACGGCGCTGGGTGAATCACCGACCGCGGATTGCGCGGGTTCTGGCTCTGGGACGACCGGAGCGATGGGGTCCTTTTCGAGCGCGTGCTCGAGGACCTCATCGAGTGTCCGGACGTAGGTGATCTTCAAATCGCCGAGTAGATCCGGCGGAAGATCCGCGACAGCGTTCGGTTCGTTGTCCGCCGGCAGAAGTACGTGGGTAACTCCCGCGCGCTTGGCGCCTAGGACTTTCTCTTTGACGCCACCGATTGGCAGAACAATTCCGGAGAGGGTCATTTCACCGGTCATCGCCAGGCGGTTTTTCACCGGGCGATTCGTCAGCAAGCTGACGAGTGAGGTGACCATCGCGGCTCCGGCGGAGGGCCCATCTTTCGGGACCGCGCCGGAGGGCACGTGAATGTGAATGTCCTGCTTGCGGAAGAAGTCCGGATCAATGCCATAGCGTTCGGCGTTGGCACGGGTCCAGGTCAGCGCGGCGGTCATCGATTCCTGCATGACTTCGCCCAGATGGCCGGTCATGGTGAACTGCTTGCCACCACGCATGCGGCTGGCTTCGATGAAGACGATGTCGCCGCCAACGGGAGTCCAGACTAGTCCCACCGCTACGCCGGGCTTTTTGACGCGCTCGTCGATTTCCCGTTCGGTGCGGAATTTCGGCACGCCGAGGAATTCGCGCACGACTTCGGGGGTGACGATCATCTTTTCGGGCTTGCCTTCGGCCAGACGACGCGCCTGCTTGCGGACGATTGTGGCGATCTCGCGCTCCAGATTGCGGACGCCGGCTTCCCGCGTAAAGCTGTGGATGATTTCGCGCAGCCCTTCTTCGGTGAACTCCAGCTGGTCCCCTTCCTTGATGCCGTGCTCGGTGGCCTGCTTGGGGATCAGGTATTTTCGGGCGATGTGGATCTTCTCTTCACCGGTGTAACCGGGGAGTTCGATGATCTCCATGCGGTCGCGCAAAGGTTCAGGGATGGGATCCATCCAGTTCGCGGTGGCGATGAAGGTGACCTTCGACAGATCGAAGGGCACATCGAGGTAGTGATCGCGGAACGTTGAATTCTGCTCCGGGTCGAGAACTTCCATCAACGCGGAGGATGGATCGCCGCGGAAATCGCGGCCGAGCTTGTCGACTTCGTCGAGCATCATGACGGGGTCGTTGGTTTCAGCGCGCTTCAGGCCCTGAACGATCTGGCCGGGCAGAGCTCCGATGTAGGTGCGGCGGTGGCCACGGATTTCGGCTTCATCGTGCATGCCGCCGAGGGCGATGCGCACGAATTTGCGGTCGAGTGCGCGGGCGATGGACTTGCCAAGCGAGGTTTTGCCGACGCCTGGAGGCCCGACGAAGCAAAGGATAGGACCCTTCATGCCCGGCTGAAGCTTCTTCACCGCCAGGTAGTCGAGGATGCGTTCCTTTACCTTTTGAAGATCGTAGTGATCTTCATTGAGGATGTCCTGCGCCTTGTGGATGTCGATTTCCGCGCTGCCGGAAGATTTTGACCAGGGCAGCGAGGTCATCCATTCGAGATAGGTGCGCGAGACCATATATTCGGCCGAGGCCGGAGTCATTTTGGCGAGGCGCTTTAGTTCGCGGTCGCATTCCTTTTTAGCTTCCGCGGTCATGCCCGCTTCGTCGACTTTTTTGCGCAGTTCATCAATTTCAGCTTGTGCGTCATCGATTTCGCCGAGTTCTTTCTGGATGGCCTTCATTTGTTCGCGCAGGAGGTATTCGCGCTGGTTCTGGCTGACCTGCTCCTGAACCTGTTCGTTGATCTTGCTGCGAAGCTCCAGAACTTCCAGTTCCTTGGAGAGTTCGCGGATGAGCATTTCAAGGCGCTTGCGCACGTTGGAGGTTTCGATCAGCTCCTGACGGAGGAGGGTCGAAAGGCTCGGCAAAGTGCCAGCGATGAAGTCGGCGAGGCGGCCGGGGTCGTCGATATTCATTGCGGCATTCTGCAGGTCGTCGGAAAGCTGCGGCGAGTGGCTTACCACGTCGCGGAAGAGGTCCTGAGCGTTGCGTTGCAATGCTTCGAGTTCGGCGTCCTTGTCTCCGGTGAAATCGGGTTCTGAGGCCACCGCGGCTCGAAGGTACGGGCGGAGGCTCAGGAGTTCGTTGATGCGGATGCGTTGCAAGCCTTCGAGGAAGACCACCACGTTGCCATTGGGCATCTTGACGGTCTTGTGGACCTTGGCGAGCGTGCCGACTTTGTGGAGATCCGCCGCGGCGGGATCTTCGATCCGCGGATCGAGCTGGGCAACAACGCCCAAAAGCTTATCGTCGCCCGAGAGAGAATTGACCAGGGCGAGCGAACTCTCACGGCCAACGGTGAGAGGAAGAACTGCCCCCGGGAAGAGAACGGTATCGCGGACGGGCAGGATAGCGAGAGTATCTGGAACAAAGTGCTTTTTATCAGCCATGTTATCCCCTAACGCGAAGCGGGAGGAAAACCCGCTTTGGAAGGATTAGATGCAAGGACCGGGAAAAGGGTGCCGGGCAATGCAAAAGCCTTCGTCAGAAAATATTAGTCAACAACACTCATATTCTAGCATGGTTTGTCTCAATCTGCAGCTTTCTTCTAAGCCACTGATATGAAGCTAATTACAGTTCGTGCAATCGGGTTACTCCCAAGGGCCTTATCGGCCGATCTGCCGGAGAGGATAGTGTCTCCGAACGAAGTCGAGGGCTTGGTCCCGGGTCTGGACAGCCTCCTCGAGTTGGGCATCTTCGAGGGTGGCCAGAATCTTCTGAAATTCCGGGCCTGGTGTATAGCCTAAATCTTTGAGGTCGTCACCCGAAAGTAATCGTGGGGGGCGGACCTGGGCGGGAGGGGTTTGGGCGAGAAAGGTGCGAACTGCGTCGTAGGCGTCGAGTTTGCCGTGGCTGGACTGGCAATCGAGGCGGTGGAGTTCGAGGTGTTCATTGAAATTAGGAATGCGGACGAAACGCTTAAGTGTGGACTGACGCATTTGGCTGACGTCTTTGAATTTCATGTGGTTGGCGACGAGGGCTTTGATCTGATCGGTGTCGTCATTGGAGAAACGGAGGCGGCTGCAGAGGGCATCGGCCATCCGGACGCCAATCTCGACGTGGCCGTCGAAGCGAATGCGATCGCCGGTTTCCGAGGCAGGCCGAAAGGTGGGAGGTTTGCCGATGTCGTGAAGGAGAACGCCCCATGCCAGGGTCGAAGATACTTCTGCGGGAAGGCCTTGGAGCATGAGCAGGGTGTGGATCCAGACATCGCCTTCGGGATGGAATTGCGGGGGCTGGGGGACGCCTTTCATGGCGGCGATTTCGGGAAGCAGTTCGCGGAGAAGGCCGAGCTCGTCGAGAAGCTCGAACCCGCGGCGGGCGGAACCTTCGGTAAGGAGTTTGTTGAGTTCCTCGCGAATGCGTTCCGCGGACACGAGGTGAATTTCGGCGGCGTGTTTTCGGATGGCAGAGAAAGTTGCGGGTTCGATGGTGTAGCCGAAGCGCGCGGCAAAGCGGACGGCGCGAAGCATTCGGAGTTTGTCTTCGGCGAAACGGCGGGAAGGCTCACCGATGGCGCGGATGGTATTGGCGGAGAGATCGGTGCGACCACCGACGAAGTCGAGGACTTCGCCAGTGTCGTGGCGCATCAGCAGGCCGTTGATGGTGAAATCGCGGCGTTGAACATCTTCTTCAGGTGTTTGGGAATAGACGACCTGGTCGGGATGGCGGCCGTCGGAGTAGCCGAGGTCGGAGCGGAAGGTGGCGACTTCGACTTTGAGAGATTCCCGGCGGACGAGGACGACACCGAACTGCGCGCCGATGTCGAGGCCGTTAGGAAAAAGACGCAGCACTTCGGAGGGCGTCGCGTTGGTGGCCACGTCGTAATCCGTTGGAATGCGCTGCAGGAGGAGATCACGCACGGCACCGCCCGCAAGAAGGGCCTGATATCCGCCGCGCTGGAGCGTGTCGCAAATCGAATTGGCGAATTCGCGGGAGTCCACGGAGAGATTATGCGCCAAAATGAGAGAGGCAACGAAGCAAAGAAGTAACGAAGTAATGAGCAAGAAAAGAATTGGATATGACGCAGAGGACAACAGAGACGCTGAGGGCGCAGAGAAGAGTGGGAATTAATGACGCGAAAGACTAAATGCAGCGGAGTACGAGGCAGGTGATGTCGTCGGATTGGCGGGTGGCACCGACAAAGTCTTCGACGCTTTTCATGAGGAATTGCAAGGTCTGTTGGGCGTTGAGATTGGGAATCCCGCGGATGATGTTGAGCCAGCGATTGTCGGAGAATTCTTCGCCGGCGGAATTGAAGGCTTCGACGACACCGTCGGTGAAAAGGACTAGCGTGTCGCCCGGCTGCAGCGTTACTTCAGCCGAAGGGAAAGTGGCTTCGGGAGTGATGCCGAGCGGAAGGGCGGCGGATTCGAGACGCTCAGTAGAAGAATTCGCGCGGCGGATGACGGGGGAATTGTGGCCGGCGTTGACGTAAGTGAGGCGGCGGGTGCCGGGGTCGAATTCGGCGAGGACGGCGGTGGTGAAGCGCTGACCGCCGAGGCTGTGGGCGCACGCGTAGTGATTGAGGCGGATGGCAAGTTCGCCGAGAGGCAGGCCTTCGGAGGCGATGGTGCGCAGACTGGCTTGCAAGGTGGCCATTAGGAGAGCGGCGGGAACACTTTTTCCGGCGACGTCGGCCATGACGAGCATGAGTTTGCCTCCAGCGGCTGCGTCCTCGGTGGGATAGAAGGCGTCGTAATAATCTCCGGCGACCGAATTTTGCGCGCGGGTGTAAAAGGCGACTTCGGCATCCGGGATTGAGGGTGGAGTGGAAGGAACGAGCCATGCCTGGATTTCGCGGGCGATTTCAAGATCGCGTTTCATGGTGATTTTGTCGGCGAGTTCGAGGGAGAGGAGAAGAAGGAAAAGAATAGCAGAGAGGAATTCCGTTTGGAGAGTAGTCGTATCGTGGCCGGACTGGATTTTAATTCCGGAAAAGAACAGGAAAAACAGCGCGAACAGGAACATCACCCGGCGAGCGGGGGTGAGCTTGTTCATCATGGCCCAGAAGAGTTGTTTGGCCACGTGGAAAGGACGCCTCCAGCGACTGAGTTGGTTGACCTGGTCCCAGTCCACATCTTTGCCGTAGAAGCCGTAGCTGGAGCGAGCGTCAGCGGCGAATTGGGACCAGAGGTCGTCAATGCGGCGACCATCGCTGACGCGTTGCCAAAAGTTGCCGAGGCGAGAGGTGGAAACGGGGTGCGGTTCGGATGCGCTGGGAGCCGGTGGGCCGGAGGAAGCCATAGAAAAAGTATAGGCGAAACCTGGATTACTTGGCAGCGCTGGTTATACGGGTGGACAGCTGGTGGAAACCAGTCAGATCCGCCATAGCTTCATTCGAGGGGGAGTCCTGAGCCCGAACAGGTCGGGAGGGCGCTGTCAGGTTCTGGACCATCGGCATTACAGGCGGACACAGAGGGCACCGAGACCGGAGGGCTGAGAGCACAGAGAAGAGGCGGCACTTCTTAACTCAAGGTAGCAGGATGCCCGCTCAACCCGGGCTAGTCGTCGCGGCGGAGGGAGCCGCCGAACTGGACGGAGGTGAAGCCGAATTTGTCGCGGAGTTGGTCGGCGGCTTTGGTGAGTTTTTCGAGTTTTTCACGGCGGCCGGGTTCGAGGAGGTCCAGTTGCTGGGCGCCGTGGGAGAGTGCGGAGAGGGCGACGCCGAGGAGGCGGACTTTGCGTTTGGCATCGCGATGCCGGCGGAAAAGGCTGAGGAAGACGGCGAAGATGTCGGAGTCGAGTTGCGCGGGTTCGGGGAGAGTTTTCGAGCGAGTGTAGGTTTCGAAACCGGCATAGCGAATCGTCAGAGTTAAAGTGCGGGTGGAGAGGCCCGCTTCACGGAGACGCTTGCAGGCTTTTTGGGAAAGGTGGCTGAGCAGGGTTTCCATTTCGGCGACGTTGGAGGTGTCTTCGCCGAAGGTGTGATTGTGAGAGATGGATTTTGGCTCGGCGTCGATGAGGAATTCGTAGGCGTCGCCGCCGCGCGCTTTGCGATAGAGGGCGGTACCCCACTGGCCGAAGATTTTTTCGAGCTTTTCCTGGGAGTGGGAAGCGAGTTGCTCGACGGTCTCGATGCCGAGGGCGCGAAGGGCGCGTTCGGTGACTTCGCCGATGCCGGGAATTTTGCGGATCGGAAGCGGGGCGAGGAAGCGGGCTTCCATGCCGGGGGCGACCCAGACGAGGCCGCGGGGCTTGCCTTGGTCGGAGGCAACTTTTGCTGTAAGACGAGTGGTCGCGAGTCCACCAGAGCAGGGAAGTCCGGTTTGTCTGGTGATGGTGCGAAGAAGTTTGTCGGCGGCGGCGAGCGGCGGGCCGTGGAGGCGCTCGGTGCCGGAGAGGTCGAGATAAGCTTCGTCGACGGAAACCATTTCGACGATGGGGGAGAATTTCGCGAGAATGGAGGCGATGCGATCACTCCATTCGGAATATTTTTCGTGGTGGCCGTCGAGGAAGACGGCGTGAGGGCAGAGGCGTCCCGCAGTGCGCAGGGGCATCGCGGAGTGGATGCCGAATTTGCGGGCTTCGTAGCTGGCGGCGGAGACTACGCCGCGCTGGTCGGGGCGGCCGCCGACGACAACGGGCTTGCCGCGGAGATCGGGGCGTTCGAGGAGTTCGACGGAGACGAAGAAGGCGTCCATGTCCACGTGGAGGATGGAGGCGACCGACGGAGTTTCATTTGCGTCGGGGGCGTCATGCTTGGCGCGGAAGCGTGCCAGATCTGGCATGGGATAAGCGTACGACTACCGAGTGGTGGAGGCAATGATGGTAAATGGGTTTGCCGCGCTTGCTCTGCAAAAGCGGCCCGCCTCCCTTCCTTCGTCAGGGCAAGCAGAAGGCGGGCCCCACCTGCGCTAATTCATTTTGATTTGAAGGCGGAAGCGTTCGTGGAATGATGGGGCAGAATCATTGAGGGCGAGAATGAAAAATGTATCGAGAGTGATTCGTTGTTTCTCGGCGCGGACGATTTCGATCGGCTGTTTAATTCTGGCAGCAGCTTCTTCCCTGGCTGCGCAGGAGGTCTCGTTACGGGATGTGGTTACGCCTTCGACGGTGATTGTGAAGGACGGCGGGCCGGTTACGTTTGCGATTCATGGATTTATCGAGTTCAAGTCGCTGGCGGAAATGTTTCCGTATATTGAGGCGCAAACCGCACGGTGGAAGGGGAAGATCACGGAGGAAGAAAAACGAGAAGTTGCGCGTCGGCTATTGCGTGAGGGGATTGAAAGTCGAATTGTATCAATGCTGGACGAGCGGCCCTTGCAGGCTCTGGTGACACACACGAGCGGGGAGTTGCGAGAGGCGATTGGAAGGGTGAAGGATCCGGTGCCTCCGGGATATGAGGAAGCGTTTCTGGAAGTGCAAGGAAAGTGGAAGCGTTCGCTGAACTGCTGGAGCGCGTCGCCGGTGATCGCTGGTCGGGTGCTTTCGAACTGGTACCCGATTGAGGAAGGGATACGGCTGCATGGCGCGGTTTACGATTCGACAGAACATTTCTGGCAGGCGGTGAAGTATCACCCGGATACGAAGATTGGTGAGTTGAAGGCATTAATCGCGGTGCTGGAGGGTAAGGATTGGAGCGGGTGGTTGAAACGATTGGACGACGATCCAAAGATTTATTTGCCGAATGCGTATGCGGTGGAATTTCTAAGATACAACCTGAAGGCCGAGCGGCTGAAATGGTTTGCGGGAGAGCTTGAAAAGCATGGGCTGAAGCCGGGGGATCAGGCACGGGTTGTACAGGAGCGAGGGGAAACCGCGTTCCGGTTCAGCGCAATTGAAGAGAAGATTTTGTGGGGAGACCTGGCGGATTTGTTCCACCTGGTTTACGGGCTTTCACCTGCGGACGATCCAGTGCTGAAGATATTGGCTGAACATCATTTTGACGGAATTTATCTGAGCGGCCGCAAGATGGGATTCATAAGCGAAGAGTTTCGGTCCGAGATGCTGGAGATCTGGAAAGTGAAGTTTCTGGAGATGCCGCGATTTGGCGAAGTGATTGCGGGGATACCGATGGAAATCCGGTTGGAGCATTTTTTGAATGACGGAGATTCGCCGGATATCCCGATTCCGGTTTACGTGGAGTATTTGAATCGGATTCGGAAGATGGCCAGGACCGGAAGATAGAAAATTGAAAATGGGAATCAGGTGCGTTCGGCGGAAA
>DATLVJ010000520.1:0-5214 GCA_035577585.1 Candidatus Limnocylindrales bacterium | reverse complement strand
CCCGGCAAGAATCATGGTGGCGATCAGATTCAGGGAAGTTCTCCACTTCCCGCCTGAACTGCCTCCCAACGGGATATAGAGATAATCGCGGAGCCAGGTGCTCAAGCTGATGTGCCAGCGCCGCCAGAATTCCTGCAGACGTTGCGACAGATACGGCTGACGGAAGTTGACCATGAAATGGAAACCCATCAGTTGGGCGCTGCCTCGCGCGATGTCGCTGTAGCCGCTGAAATCTCCGTAGACCTGCCATGCGAATGCGTAGGTGCCGAGCAGAACGACCCACAGGGTTGGCTGCCCGAACTGACCGCCAAACGCGGCGTTCGCCAGCACAGCGCAATTGTCGGCGACCACGCACTTGCGAATGAGGCCGGAGAAAATCAGCATGATGCCGTCGAAGAACCGGTCGGCGTCGAAGGTCCGCTCACCTTGAACTTGCGGCAGCAGGTGCCCCGGCCTTTGAATCGGTCCGGCGATCAAGTGGGGAAACAAGCTCACGAAAAGGCCGTACTCCACTAACGATTTCGCGGGCTGGAGCCGAGCCTTGTATACGTCGACGATATAGGCCACTTCCTGAAACGTGTAAAACGAAATGCCGGGCGGGAGCAGGATGCGGATCAACGGCACCGGAATATTGTGGACCCCCAGTGTGTTCAGCGCCGTCGAGAAGGAGTCCACAAAGAAATTGAAATATTTGAACGTGCCGAGAATGGAGAAATTCAAAACGAGCGAAAAGATGAACCATTTTCTGCGGTTCGGGTCGCCGCGTTCAGGGTCGATCTTGCGGGCAATCAGGAAATCCGCGGTGGTGCTGCAGATCATCAGCGCCAGAAAGCGCCAGTCCCACCAGCCGTAAAAAAAGTAGCTGGCGAGCAGCAGGAAAATATTCTGTTCCCGGCGGTTCAGGCGCCAGTAAATCAATACAACGGGAATTAAGAAAACAAAATACGCTGGGGAATCAAAGAGCATGGCGAAGGGGAAGGTTTCCTGTTTACAAGATCTGTTGCCGGGGCTTTTGCAGATGCAGAATTATTTTTTTGAGGCTGCTTGATAGTCGGCGTAACCACCATAGCCGTACGCGCCGACCGTCTTGGGATCCCAACTGTTCAGAATGGTGCCGAGCACCCGGGTGCCGTCTTCTGCGAACCGCTGGCAGGCGGAAAGAGCGCTTTCCGTCGTGGTTTGTCCCGCGCGGATCACCAGCACCACGCCATCCGACAAGTGGCCTAACACGCGCGCATCGGCCAGATGGATCATTGGAGGCGCATCCATCAAGATCATGTCGTACTCCGCTCGCAGCCGCTTCAATAGCGTTGCCATCCGCGGAGAGTAAAAAAGATTCGAAGGGGTAACGCCGCAACTTCCACCAGGCAGCAGATACAACCCGGCCACTTCGGTTTCGCGAACAAGGTGAGACACGGATACGTTTTCCAGAGCTCCATCGCCGCGCAAGACGTCGCTCAAGCCCCAGTTGTTGCCCACACCAAATACGCTATTCAGTCTTGGCCGCCGCAAATCGCCCTCAATCAGCAGCACTTTGCGGCCGATTTCCGCCACAGCGATACTGAGGTTGCATGCGACCGTGGTTTTGCCATCACCCGGACACGGACTGGTGATCACGATAACCTGCGGACCTTCTCCATTTTCATTCGGCAAGAGAATGGAGGTCAGCGTGGTCCGCGCGCATTCCGCGACCAAGGATGGCTTGCGCTTCCATGTGGCAAGCTCCGGGCCATGCGATTTCCAGGCAGGGAGAGCCGGAGCTGGGCGCCGGGGGTGAAGTCCGTTGGGGATCTGACGGGGGACGGCAGATTCGTCCAGCGGAATGACGCCCAGTTCCGGTAAATCGAGGTAGACCTGCGCGTCGCCGGGAACGCTGATGCGGCGATTCACCCGTTCGCGCAACAATACAAATCCAAAGCCGAAGAGCAAGCCGCTGCAGAGGCCGATCGCGGAATTCATCGGCAGGCTGGGGCGGTACGGGAGCAGCGGGGGACGGGCGCGGTCAACCACCATGACGTTGCTGTCACGCATGGCGGAAGCCAAGCTGGCTTCCTTGACGCGTTGCAGCATCACTTCATAGAGATGGCGGTTGGAATCGACGTCGCGCTTCAGCGTGTCGTAATGGATGGCTTTCTCCGATTGATCCGCGACCACTTTGGCCTGCTGGTCGCGCGCCTTGCTCAAAAGCGTCTCGCGGCGGAGCGCAGCCGAGTATTCATTGCCGATGCGGTGGACCACGTTTCCGCGTTCTCGCTGAATAGCGGCCTTTAACTCATCAATCTGCGCCTGAACGCGCTGCACCTTGTAGTGCTGCGGAGTCAGCGTCGCGCTGAGTTCGGCGTACTGCCGTTGCAAATCCGTCAGCCGCTGGCGATATTCGCGCATCGTGGTGTCGTCCAGGACTTCCGGTAGAGTATCGGCCGGTTTGGTCTTCGCCCCTTCCAGTTTCGACTGGCTTGTGATGCGATCAGCCTGGGCTTTATCGAGAGCGTCCTGCAATTCTTTCAGGCGGCTTTCCGCCAGATTTTCTTTTTCCGAGGTAAACGACAATCCGGACGTGCGCGCGTACTCTTGCATTTCGGTCTCGGACTGTTCCAGTTGCGCCTTCATTTTGTCCAGGTGGCTCGTCAGCCATTCGGCCGTACCCTGCGCGGATTTCCATCGCTCTTCCTGGCTCAGCTCAATGAACTGACTAACCAGGGTATTCGCAAAATCGGCGGCGCCCTTGGGATCCGGGGATTCGTAGGTGACTTCCAGAAGTCGCGAGCTTCCGGAAGTACGCACGGTCAGATTTCGCTGGATTTCATGCATTACTTTCTCGCGTTCCGGAAGGCCCGAAGGATCGGAGAACTGGAACATGCGGTGGATACGCCAGGTAAATGCTCGCAATCCGCTTTTCGGCTGCTCGTTTTGCAGCTTCAACTTGTCGATCACATGCTCCAGCAACGATTCGCTCTGGAGAAGCTTGACCTGAGTTTCCACGTAGGATTCCGGCGAAGCGTAGTTGCTCCCGGCGTCGTTAGGGCTCTTTTGTTCCAGAAAACTGGGTCCCTGAATTTCCAGGGAGGTGCGGACGCGATAGATCGGCGTCTGGATCAGGCTGATCAGGATTGCGCCTACCAACCCCGCAACAAGGAAACTGAGCAATGTCTTGCGATGACGGAACAGAATCTGCCAGTGGTCGCGCAGGCTGTCGTAACCACCGGCCCCGCCCATCTCCTGGGCAGGCGCATCCACATGCTTGTACGAAGTGGGACGTTGTTCATTCCAAAGATCTATCTCTATGGAGCGGCCGTTTTTTCTCTGCATCGGGAATTCCGAAGATCTCATCTCAACCCCTTAAACCTGTTTTCAAGGTATGCGCCAAACAGCCAGGCCGGTTCCGGTTTGAATTGCGGCTTCCAGCCCGCGCAGCGCAGCTTTCTTGCCGGTGCTGCCTGGTATGAACAAAATGTCTTCGCCTTGCAGCGGAAAGTCGGGCTTTTTCCCGTTGAGCGCGTCCTTCACATCCACTTTCAACTCTTCACGCTGATCGGCTTCCTGCTTCAGCCGAAGAATCTTGGCGTGGCGCGGGTCGGCGCCGGTGTTCAGGCCCTCGGCCAGCGAGAGCGCCTGCAGGACGGAGATGGACTGGTGTTCGCCCAGTACGAACCCGCCGGAACGGTGAACTTCTCCAATCACGTAAACCATTTCCGCCTTGGGAACGGAAATCACATCATGCGGAAAAATCTGGATGTTTTCTTGCGGTGTCTTGGCGTCCATAATTTTCCGCAAGTTCACTTCCGCGACGCTGTACTTTCCGGATGCATCAAGCTGCGCACCGGGCAACGGGATGCAGCCCCATTCCACCTGGCGCGTGATTCGAATGCTGTAACCGGCGTCCTGGCGAATTCCGCCGGCAGACGCCAACATCTCCAGAATCGTTTTGTGGCCCTGCACTTGGTGGACGCCGGGCGAGTTCACAGCGCCGAGCACGGAGACGGGCTGGCTGCGAACTTCCACGACATTTACAGCAACCTGGGGACTCTTTATGTACTTGCTGAGAACTTTGTCGAGTTCCTTCTCGGCCTGAGGCGACGTTAATCCAGCCACGTGCACGGAACCGGCTAGCGGCACCTGGATGTTCCCCTCACCATCAATGCGAACGGGTTTGTTGGACACGTCCGTTAGCTCCGGTCCGGACAAATCCAGTTGATCGCCGGGTCCGAGCAGATAAGTTGAGCGAATTTGATTGTCGCAGCTGGCATTTTGTTCACCAGATGCGCTTGCAGGCGTAGTTTGCGCGGACGCGCCGCCGACCAGGATGGCGCCGGCCAAACCGACTCCGAGGAGGCGTGAGATGAACAAGACAAAAGCTGCCAGCCGGGTGAGCTTCGAGGCAGCAATAGCGCAAAAACCCTTTTGCCGTGGAGGCGCCACCGCGCTTTTGAATGTCCAAGTTTTCTGTTGCTTGTTCATATAAGCGGCCCTGTCTTTGCCGCGATGTACGTAAATTCTGAGAACTAGCTTGAGCTGCGAACCGGAATGGAATGCCGGAACCCGGAGCGAATGGGCGTTCCAGATGGTTCGTGAGCAGGCTTCTGACTTATTTCTTCTTCCGTAGAATTCGGCCAGGCGTTCTGAATATTTTCAACGCAGGCACTTAGGGCACTGGAAAATCCAGTTGTCGTAAAGGCATCCAGATCCATCCAAAGGGGAGATACGGTGTTCTTTCGATACAAAGTGAAACCGCCCAGCGACTTTCCATTTCGTTTGGTCAGACTGAAGGTCAAACTCCAATTGGCATCGCACGGTTCCGGCAGTTGGTCCCAGAAATATTGAACTTTGGAACGGCTGACCATCTTGAATGGACCTAGGTCCGCATCTGCCGGCAATCCAGTCGAGAGATAGAGCCCGAAACCATCGAAGCCGATGGGTTCCAGACAGTCCCGCAAGATTTGGCAAAATTGCGGCAGGCTGACGCAAGTTTCCAGATTGTCAGCCGTCCTTCGCACGCTGATGCCGTTGGCGATTGCGTGGCGCTGGTTCAATGTCCGGTTGGCCACGCGGCCGAGTTCCAGAAACTCGTGATACTTCAGTTGCTGCACGCCAATCAGCACGCCGATTCCCACAACCAGCAGGACTGCGGCCAGTGCGGCGCCACCGGGATTCAGAAGCAGCAGACTGAAGAGGCAAAAGCACGCGCTGACGCTGTAGAGCAACAGCACGGTCTGC
>DATLVJ010000519.1:0-3643 GCA_035577585.1 Candidatus Limnocylindrales bacterium | reverse complement strand
GGAAGGAATTTATTCCAGATGAAGTCGCGATTGTACTGGACGACGAGCGTGCCGCCGGCGGAAACGTAATCAAGCAGACGCTTGTTGGCGCTGGCGAGTTCCGGGCGGAGTTCATAGGCGCGGACGCCGACGACGATGGCGGTGTATTTCGAGAGATCGCCGAAGGTGAGGGCGTTGGCGTCGAGCATTTCGACAGAGATGCCGAGACGCTTGAGGGCTTCGGGGATCTTTTCGCCTTCGGCGGAGATGTAGCCGACGCGGAGATTGGCGGGGACGTTGATGTCGAAGGCATGGACGACGGTTTGCGCGGGCTCGCTCCAGAGAACGGAGGGCATGGTGGGAAGCGGCTCGAGAGTAGTGGAGAATTTTTCGTCGCCGCGCTTGGCGAAGGCGGTGATGGTGAAATTGCCGGGCGCGAGTTTGGCGGGCGTCGTGACGGTGAATTTGGCGTACTGGTCGCCGATGCCGTCGAAGTGAACTTCGACGGGAGCACTGGCTTGGATACCGTCCGGCACGTCAACGGCGACGCTGAAGGTGGAGGGCTTCGTGGAGTAGGAATGGGCGCGGAGCAGAACTTCGAACGGTTTGCGATTCCGGCCGAGGACCGCGATGACCTGGCTTGGTTCGACTGCCAGCGTGATTGCGGGAGCAATTCTTAGGGGCACACGGCCTACCGCCGTGGAGGTTGCACTGGTGCACGAGACGATCCTCGCCGGGGAGAATGAGAAACCCTCGATCTGGATTTTCTGAGCAACCCGAAGCACCGGCGCAGGTTCTGGGCTCAAACGCGCGGCTGGCGGAGGATAGAGGATAGGCGGAAGCGGTGCTGCCAGATCCCCTGATTTGGGATCTCCCAATGCCAGTGTCCATGAGGAGTCGGTGTCTTTCCCTGAATCCATTTTTTGCCGCAGGATTGCGCGGGGGCTCAAAAATTGCGGTTCGCTGAACTGGCAATGAATCTCCGGGCGGCAGCGGCAGTGAAGTGCGACGGTGAAATCTTCACCTGCGGCCACATCGGCCCGGTCGGCGTCGGCAGAGATTTGCACGCCCGCCGCCAACTGGAGAGCGCGATCGAGATTCTCTTTTTCTCTTCCAAGAAAATCGAGCTTGTTGTACAGGTCTGGAGGAATCGGGGAGGGAATGGAAAGGAACGAGGCGCGCTCCAACGATTGCTCCGCAGCGACCAGAGAATTAACAGCGGTGGGCCAATCCAATTTGATCGCGGAAGCCCGTGCGGATTCGAGTGAGCGGTCGACTTCTTTCAACTGCTCCTCGCACCCGCAAGGACCCTTTACAGAGGCCATAGCCTGGAGAGTTACCGCGAGCGACGCAGGATCGAGCTTGCTGCCGTCTTCGGGGAGGAGGGCGAGAGGTCGGCGGAGGAATGGGGAGCTAAGGAAGGCGGAGATGCCTTGGCTGCGGTGATTGCTGAAGGCGTCGAGGCCGATTTCGCGCCAGGATTTTCCGTAGAGGGGGGAGATGTCATCAACCGGAAGGAGATAGCCCTTGGGGCTGTCGCTGCCTCGCTCGACATCGAGGATCTTTACACCTGAGCCGGACGCGTCCCATGCGGGGAGCTGGGGATCTGGAAGAAATTTTGGATCAGCGGCCAGCTTCACTGCTTTCGGGGTCCAGATGCCGGAGAGTTGGTGGTGGCCGTGGCCTCCGTGGACGCCGCCCCAGCCGTTGATGACGATGTTGGGACGGAATTCGCGGATGACGCGGACCATGTCCTCCATGACGGGGTCGCCCCAGATTTTTTCTGTTTCTTCGGGAGTTTTGGAGAAGCCGAAATCCTTGGCGCGGGTGAAATAAAGTTTGACGCCGTAGCCGCGGGTGGCGGCGAGAAGTTCCTGGGTGCGGATGAGGCCGAGCTGCGGAGCTTGTTCAGGGCCAAGCGCGTTCTGGCCGCCTTCGCCCCGGGTGATGGAAAGAAGCGCGACATCGGCGTGGAGTCCGCGCGCAAGATAGGTGAGGATGGCGCCGCTTTCGTCATCGGGGTGCGCGGTGACGTAGAGGATGCGCGTGGTGACGCGGGCGGCGTCGATGGCCTCGATGGTTTCGGGCAAGCCAGGGCCGGTGCCGGGGGCGGGAGGGAATTGCGCGTGAGATGTGGGCGAGCAGAATGTGGCGATGAGGAACAGTGTTGCCAGGCGGATGCGAGTCAAAAGTCCTCCCTGCTTGGTCGACAATTTTAGAAGTTGAGGTCCTTCGCGCATCTCCGGTAACTACCACCGGAGTTCCGACCCCGAACCTCGTCGGATGCTCTCAGGATGACAAATTGTGCATGTTGCTAGCCGGGCGCCGATTCCTGATCGCTCGCCGGGGCGAAAGGCCATTGTCGCATTCCACGGGTCCAAACTAAAAATGCAATCACGCCCAGGCCGATTTCCAGCAGGCCCCATTTCCGGACTGAGCCGGTGTGCCAAAAGAGCCAAGCCCACGCAAACATAGTGAGCACCGCGGGCAGCGGGTAGAACCACATTTTGAACGGCAAGTTTTCCGTGCCCAAGCGGCGGCGCAGCAGTATCACTCCAACGGCTTGTCCGATGAACTGCACGAGGAGGCGCATGGCCAGAATCGCGGCAATCGCCGTTTTCAGTTTCAGGGTCAGGCTGAACGCGAACGACATCGCGCCAAGGAAAAGCAAGGAAACGTAGGGAAAATGTTTGGTGGGGTGCACGCGGGCAAAGATTGGGAGGAAATTGCCATCGAGCGCGGCGGAATACGGCACACGGGAATATCCCAGCAGCACGGAGAAGACGCTAGCCATGGCGATCCACAAAACCATTGCAGTGGCGAAGCGGGCTGCGGCATGACCGTAAAGCCGTTCGACGAAGAGGCTGGCGAGGAAAGGCGAATTCTGCGCCTCGCGCCAGGGCACAACGCCCAGAAAACTGGTTTGCATGGCGAGGTAAAGAATCGTGATTCCGGCGATGGAGAGGAAAATTCCCCGGGGAATATTTTTTTGCGGATTGCGAATCTCCCCGCCAAGATGGCAGATGTTGTAGTAGCCGAGGTAACTGTAGATCGTGCTGACCATCGCGGCGCCCAGCCCCGCAAACCAGACAGAAGACAGCTGAAAAGCGCCGGGAGGAAACTCGAACGCGAGTTTGGGATCGAAGTGGCGAACGCCTCCCCAGATGAGCCAGAGCATTGTGCCGACGACGCCGATCCAGAGGAGAACGGAGATTTTGCCGATGGTGGTGATTTTGCGGTAGAGCAGAATCACGAGGATGACGACCAGGCCGCCCGAAAGCGCTTTCGCTTCCCACTTGCTGAACGGGTAGATGTAGGTGGCGTAATCAGAAAAGCCGATGGCGGCAGATGCGACGGTGAGCGGCGCTTGAATTAGCGTTTGCCAGACAAAGAGGAAGGACATGAGGCGGCCCCATTTGCCGGGGCCGTAGGCTTCGCGGAGGAAGACGTAGGTGCCGCCGGCTTTGGGCATGGCGGCGCCGAGCTCGGACCAGACGAAGCCGTCGAGGGTGGCGAGGAGCGCGCCGGCGAGCCACGCGATAAGGGCTTGCGGACCTCCCATGGCTTTGATGACGAGGGAGCTGACGACGAAGGGACCGATGCCGACGATCTCGATCATGTTGAGAGCGACGGCTTCCTTGAGGCCGAGGCCGCGGTCGAGGGA
>DATLVJ010000518.1:0-3095 GCA_035577585.1 Candidatus Limnocylindrales bacterium | reverse complement strand
GAAAACCGAGCCGGCGGCGCTCAGCGCAGTGTTGGCTGCGATACGCGGAGTTCCGGGCGTAGCGGACGTTTACCGCGCGGAAGAGCTGACCGACCAGCCCGCCACGAACAGCCTGGTTCGCGCGGCGGAATCAAACAGCTTTTTCCCTGCACGAAGCGGCGACTTGGTCGTCGTGCCAAAGCCTTACTGGCTGGGCGTGTCCAGTCCCTCAGGAAAATCGCGCGACTACGGCACTGGACACGGAACGCCGTATTACTACGACCAACGCGTGCCGATTCTGCTGATGGGCGGGGGAATTCAAAAGGGCGAATATTTTGGCGCAGCGACGCCGGCCGATATTGCGCCGACCCTGGCAGCGCTTTGCGGAATTACACTTTCGACGCACGAAGGGCGCGTCTTGACGGAAGCCCTGTCCAGGAAATCCGCGACCGCTACGCCCGGCGTTGCTCGCTGACGTTTTCTAAGCGAAACACGGACGCCGTCCGGGGGTTCGTGGTATTCTTTTCGTGAAGTGAATCCTGCCGACGCCGTACCGCGCGGCCATTCTCCGGCCGATGTCGACCTGAGCGTAAGTGTTGGAACGCTACGCTTAAGGAATCCCATTCTTGCTGCCAGTGGAACCTTTGGTTATGGGCTGGAGTTTGCGCATTTGGTGAATTTGGAGTCATTGGGAGGTTTTGTTACCAAGGGCCTTTCCCGGGAGTGCATCGAGGGTGCGCCCTCACCCCGGGTGTGCGAGACCGCCTCGGGGATGCTCAACGCAGTTGGGCTTCAAAATGTCGGAGTACGAACCTTTGTTTCCGAAAAACTCCCGGTACTGCGCAAAATCGATACTGCGGTTGTGGTGAACGTCTTCGGCTACACCCTGGAAGACTACGTCGAGGTTATTCGAGTTCTGGAGGGGGAAGAAGGCCTGGCGGCCTACGAATTAAACATCTCCTGCCCTAACGTCAAGAAGGGCGGCATGCAGTTCGGGAGCGACCCGGCGATGGCGGCGGAGGTCGTCTCGGCCGCTCGTAAGGCAGCCGTGAGAAGGCCGCTCTGGGTGAAGCTCTCGCCTCTCGTTACAGACATTGGAGTTATAGCCAAGGCCAGTGTTGAAGCGGGAGCCGACGCCCTGACCGTGGCGAACACGTATCCGGCCATGAGCCTCGATTCCCGAACGGGGAAGTCAAAACTGGGAAACAAGACCGGGGGTTTATCCGGGCCGGCGATCAAGCCGATCACGTTGCGGCTGGTTTGGGAAACGTCTAAGGCTGTCCGTGCACCAATCCTTGGGCTTGGAGGCATAGAGACGGCTTCCGACGTGCTTGAATATCTGGCTGTGGGTGCGACTTGCGTACAGGTCGGGACGGCCAGCTTTACTGACCCTCGGGCCAGTGAGCGACTAGTTCGAGAGCTTCCGAAGGCATTTTTCGAAGCTAACGTGTTTACTATGAATGAGATACGCGGCAAATTTAGTGCAGAAAACGGTTGACATAACGACTCTTCGGTGCTACACTTTTCTGGAAGTTTGTAGCAAAAAAACAACACTATGAAAAAACCACTCTTCATGATCTGGGCTGCAGTCCGCTGGGTGCCACTGATGTTCCTTATCGCACCGGCCATGGAAGCCCCACTGGTTGCGCACCTAAGCGAGCCAGCCAAGCCGATCAAGACCTGGGTAGGCAACGCCAGCTGGTATGGACCCGGCTTCGACGGCAAGAAAACAGCGAACGGCGAGAGATTCGATTCCGAGGCATTGACTGCGGCGCATCCGAACCTGCCTTTCGGTTCGGTAGTCCGCGTCGTGAACCCACGGAACGGCAAGTTTGAACTGGTACGTATCAATGACCGCGGTCCCTATCAAGAAGGACGCGAAATTGATGTATCCTACCGCGTAGCCCGGAAGATCGGGCTGATTCACGCCGGCGTGAACCAGGTTCGCCTGGAACTGCTGGACGTACCGACGAGACACTGACCCCGGGGGTTGCCGGGGTCCGCGAAAACCGTGACCTTCGACGCCCATCCACGAAGCAGCCTGATTGTCGCGCTCGATTTTGATTCGCTCTCGTCCGCCGTGAAGTTTGCAAAGCAGGTGGCGGATCTGGTGGGCCTGTTCAAAATCGGCAGCCAGTTGTTTACCGCCGCGGGACCCGCTGGGGTTAAAGAAATCGCGGCGCTCGGACCGGGCATTTTCCTCGACCTGAAATTCCATGACATACCAAATACCGTTGCGGGAGCCGTCTTGTCTGCGGCAGCAATGAATGGCGTACAACTCGTCAACGTGCACGCGCTCGGCGGCAGCGCGATGCTCAAAGCCGCAGTGCAGGCGATCAGCGCGGGCGTGCCGCTGGGGCTCGACCGGCCGCGCTTGCTGGCCGTCACGATTTTGACCAGCATGGATCAAAAGACCATGCGCGAAGTGGGCATTACGGGAGCACCGAAAAGCAGTGTGGCGAAGCTTGCTAAACTGGCGAAGACTTGCGGTGTGGATGGTGTCGTGGCCTCTGTGCAAGAAGCGAAAGCGGTTCGCAAGGTCTGCGGGCGCGACTTCCTGATTGTGACGCCGGGTGTGCGGCCGAAAGTCAAAGGGGCCAACGGGAAGCGTGACGATCAGTCCCGCACGGCTACACCCACGGAAGCCATTCGCGCCGGAGCGGACTATCTTGTCGTTGGCAGGCCGATTCTGGCTGCCGAAGATCCCCGAGCTGCGGCGCAATCTGTCGTGGACGAGATTGCAGCAGCCAAGTAATTTAGCCTGTTCCTGCCTAAGCAGCTTCTGTTGCCCGATCGAATTTGCCTAACGATTGCGCCTGCCTTAGCATCATCAGCTTGCCTAGCACAATGAGCTCTTCGCTGAAACACATCATCGTCGGGACCGCCGGTCATATTGATCACGGCAAGTCGTCGCTCGTGCAGGCGTTGACCGGCACAAATCCCGACCGCCTTGAAGAAGAAAAGCGCCGCGGCATTACGATCGATTTGGGTTTCGCATTTCTAGATGAACCCGGAGTGCGCTTTGGTTTTGTGGATGTTCCCGGCCATGAAAAATTCGTGAGCAACATGCTGGCCGGCGCGGCGGGAATCGACCTGGTGCTACTGGTCATCGCCGC
>DATLVJ010000517.1:0-8689 GCA_035577585.1 Candidatus Limnocylindrales bacterium | reverse complement strand
TGTAGCGTGATATTCGCGGTGGCTTGCTCGCCGACGGTCAGCTGCACATTGGGCCGTTCGTAGGGAGCGAAATTGGAGCCTGTCTCGACGCGCAGCTTGTAGATGCCGGGGACGAGGCCGACGAGCGTGTAGTGGCCGGAGTCGTCGGCATTGACGGAACGATCGGAGCCAGTGGCGAGAAGCGTGACGGTGACTTTTGCGCCGCGGACCGCGAGACCCTGGGGGTCGATTACATTTCCGGAGAGAGTCGCGGTGTTAACCTGGGCCACCGCCAAACCTGCCCCCAAAAGAATTGCCACACAAAAAATCACAAACGCAAACAACGCCTGCCTGCGTTGCATACCGAGCCTCCTTGGATTTACCGCCAGTCTCTCCGCTACCCCTAGCGGTGGCGAGCGGTGCCCGCCGCGAGATGACTGAAAAGAAGATGAGATAGCTTGTACGGCAATGTACGAGCCAATGCAACTGTAAACTGCCAGACGTTTGTTTGGCTAGTGCCCGGAGGCGGTAGTGCCCAAGATGTAATGAGCGGCAAGACGAGATTGGGGGCGGGGGGAAGGAGATTTTGGTTGATGGCGAGTTGGGGGAGAAGAATGTGCCGCGCCTATGGCGCTGATTGGTGGGCAGGCGGATCGATTCATCGGTGCGCGGAAACCGGACTGTTGCGGAATGCTCTTAACGCTTGAGATGAAAACTAAACAAAAGACCCAGGCGCACGAGCAGCACCTGGGTCTTTGCCCGAGATATTTTCCTGCATTAGCGGCTCATTGCATCTTTGTGAAGGTGCCCGAACCCGATTCAGCCTGGCATGCTCCGGAAACCGCCGAAGTCAGCATCAAATTTCTGGCTTCCGGATCAACCGTGCCGGTGAAAACGATCGAGCCATCGTCTCCGCTCTCGCCGCGCAATTCGAGCTGCTTGCCGGATTGTGTTCCGGTGATGCGCATCGAATGGAGGCAAGCGGAATTGGTGAAGTTGGCGGTGCCTGTGAGTTGGCCGGGTTCGCCGTTCAGATTGAGGATAACGTTCACGGGCAGACGATCAGCAGTGCGCACCATGGCGGAGTATGGGCCAATGGGAACTGCGGTGCGGGTTCCGGTCCAAGTTCCGGTGTCTCCGCTAGCCGCGGCACAGGCACCGGTGGCCGACATCACTTGATACGTGCCGCTGGCGGAATGGCCGGTGCTGGCTAGCGTTCCCGTAACACTGATCGTCTCCGGGTTCGCCTCCGTAAGTGTGCCGGTGATAGCAGAGCCAGACACAGTGCCAGTAATCGTTCCCGTTGAAGCGCAGGTGCCGGTTAGTGCCACGCTTGCAGAGAAAGCGCCGCCAGTTTGGGAGAAAGTCCCGTGAACGGTAGCCGAGCCACTTGTGGAGGAAACATAGGTGAAATCCCAGGTTCCCGCCAAAGTCTGACTTAATGGAGTATTAGAACTGCTGCTGTTGTAGCTGCCACCACAGCCTGAGATAGAACAGACCAGACAAATTACCAATGCGATCTGGGTCATTGATTTCATCACTTCCCCCTTGATATCACCGCGAGTTATGCGTCGTCGCGCAGATGGGGCGAACTGCCGAGCCTTCGAGGACTTGACGGCAGCACACTAAACTCTTCCGTCGCCACGGATTTGAAGATTCACCGTGGAGTTGCAAGCGGCGGATAGGCGGTGTGCTGACTGCATGAACGACTGCGTGAATCGTAGTCGAGAAATCGGATAAGGAATTTCATGCTTCTGTAAAATCGAGGAGACAAGGAGTTTACAGAGAGGTGACCAAAGCCAGGGGGAGTTGGCGATTACGAATGAGCCTGGCAATCCGGCGCCCGCAGGCTGGATTAGTCTGTGACCTTGAAATATTGGCGCCAGGCAATCTCGTCGGCGACCAAAATGTCCACACGATAGAAACCCGCAGGAAGATTGGCAAGTGGAAGAGTCCACGTGCGCTCGGCGGGTTGGCCGCGGGCGATGTTCAGTTTCTCGGGGTTGCCTGTGGCTACAAGATGATTGTCGAGATCGTAGAGTTTGATGGTGACGGTGGACTTTATATTCTCGTTGTTGTTGAAGGCGATGATAACGACCGCGGAGGCGTCGCCTCGCTGGAAGGTGGACTTCCAGTTGTGCGGAACACTCCCGCGCTGCTTGGGATTGGAGGCGCCCCCGCTGCTAAGCAATCCGAAGTTAATCATCTGCTGCTTGGACACGATGGGCATCATGCCGCCGCTGGCGAGAATCTCCGGCAAAGCTCTGGCTGAGCCGGGGACGGAGGCGGGCAGGACATTTGCAGCGATCGCGATGCCTCCGAGACTGACCATGTTTAGATCGGGCGTGTTGTTTTGCGGATCGGAACCATAGGCCGAGAGGAGAGCTTCGGGAAACGCGCCGCCGAGAAGGCCGATCATTTGACCCTGCTCGTTGAGAAGCGGCCCGCCCAGCGACCACGGATTGTAGACTCCTGAAATGTTGATGCGTTCTCCAGATCGGGGAGGAGATTGCATGCCAACGATCTGGCCGTCATGGATCACGCGGCTGCCATCGGGATTTACGTCGAGCCAATAGCAGTGGTCACCGATATTCCAGGATTTGGGGTCGGCAAGTTGAATGAACGAGGCGGCGGGAGAATCGACCGGGAAAATCGCCCAGTCCTGGCGGCGGTTCCAGACCGTAATTTGCTCGACGCGGAGTTCTTTTCCGTCGGAAAAATGGAGGCGGAGGGCGGAAGCGCCCTCGATCACGCGGAATGAAGTGGCAACAAAACCTTGTTTAAAGAAAACACCGGAACCGCGCTTGATGAGCTTGCCGCCGGGATCGAGGCTGTCGATCCCAACGGAAGAAGACATCGCAAGTTTATAGATATCGGCGGTGGACGGAAGCGACGGCGCGACTGGAAGATTGGCGGGTTTTGCGCCGGGAACAACCTGGAAGGTCACTTGTCCGGCAGGTTCGCCATCGACATGGGTTTCGAAAACCCAAGTGCCGGTGGATGTACTTTCGGAAATGGGAACTTTCCAGTAACCGGCGAAGCGAGTCTGGCCGGCATTGTAGTCAAAACTGGACATGTTCGCGAATTGGCCGTTTGGGCCGCGGACGGTGCCTTCACAGTGGTGTTTGCCGACGACACCTTCCCACACAAAATAGACGATCACTTCACGATCGTCGGGAACGTAGAAAAGGCTGCGGGGTTCGGTCATCACGAAGCCGCCATTGCGTTGCTCGCCTTTGGCGCCGACGACTCCGCGGAGCAGGCGGACTTGCGGGACGGAAGCAGCTACGCCGACGGCTTGCTGGGCGAAGAGAGGCGCAGCGCCTGCGAACAGGAGGAAAGCGAGGGCGAAAAGCTGCAAGTGGGCCGAACGGAATTTACGGAAGCGCGGAAATCGGCAGACGTCAGGCATCGGCGGTGGGGTCCTTGGATTTATAGTTCAAAGAGCAGGGGTATTTTACTTGAAACTAGGAGGATTCGTTAGCTGGGTGATGTCTGAATGGTTAGAGATGCTTCTGAACGAGCTTGCGGAGGCGTTCGTGGTCTTCTTCCTTCATGTGGACGAACTCGACGCCGCTGCCATCGGGGCCGATGTTGCGGACGACGGCGGTGAAATGGATTTTGCGGAGGCCGGAACGAACTTCGAGCTGGATGGAATCGCCAACGCTGAGGCGATTGGGGGATTCGACGTAAGCGCCGCCGAGGCTGATGGTTTTTACGCGGACCGGGCTCATGAGTTGAGGCTGACTGCCGATTTGCGCCCGCAGAGGAGATTCGAGAGGAACGCGCGTGTAACGCCGAGGAACTACAAAATTGCCGAGCGGCGCCGACGGTGATTCGAAGGCGGCGCGGACGCGAGCAGAGGATGGAGTTTCCTCCATCATCGCGAGAGCGTCTTCGGCGGCAGCACGCAAGCCGGCGGGTTCAACGTAAGTGAGGCCCTCGCGCTTCCCGGAAAGCTGGCGGAGAAGTTCGATGGTCTCAGTGGCCCCGAGGCGGCCCAGGGCTTCGATAGCTTTGATGCGGACGAAAATGTCGCGCAGGATTTCATGTTCACCGGCGGCGATTTCCATCAGCAGAGAGACGGCGGTGGTTTCCTGGCCGACACCAATCTGATCGATCATCATTGGAACGACGAGAGGATGAGCTTCCGCGAGGATTGCGGAGAAGACGAAGGCGGTGCTTTGCGCGGATGGAGTGTTCGAAGGACGCGCGAGTTCGCTGACCGCGAGGTCCTGGAGATTCCATTCCCAACTGGCCATGGCGCGGGTGAGGCCGCGGAGGAGGCGATCAGGATCGGCGGCGGCAAGCAACTTGATGGCGGCGCTGACGCGCTGGCGGCGGGCTTCGAAGAGCCGGGTTTCGAGTAGCGTGAGAACAGGGACGCCGATGGCGCGAAGGAGACGAGCCATGGCGGGAATCATTTCGGGGCCGCGCGGGTCAGTGAGCAAAAGTGTCAGGCGATCGAGCAAGCGCTCTGGATCGCGCTGCAGGAGGCGAGGAAGCGTAGGATCGAGGGCGCGATTGGCGAGAGCCGCGTCCACGAGGAGCATCCAGCGATCGTTGGCGACGAGGCGATGTCCAAGAGCGATCAAGTGTTCGTGCTCGGCGTCGCGGGGAACGCGCTCGAGGCCAATGAGAATATTTTCAAAGCCGGTGAAGTCGCCGCGGGAAACAGCAACGCGGCCGAGAGTTTCGAGGAAGGCGGCGAGGAGCGCGCTGGTTTCGGGGCCTTTTTCTTTGGCGAGAGCGGTGAGCGTGCCCTTGCTGAGTTCTTCAGGAACTTGATTGGGCCAGAGGGATTCGAGAAGCGGCGTAAGTTCGCCGAGTCCCGCGGCAACGATGCGGCGGGTGCTGGAATCCGCGTGTTCCAGGCGGCGCGCGTAGTTCAGAAGAATGGCGCGGGCTTCACGGCGTGGAGCATCGGCGCCGGTTTCGACGAGCAGGTGCATGGTCTGGCGGATGGCGGTGATGGGAACACACCAGATGTCCGGACCGCGGAGGACGGTGGATTTTTCGCGCGGGGGCAGTTCCAGCCAAAAGCGCTCGATAAGTTGCTCGCGGAAAGTTTCGTTGGCCCAAGTGGTAGCGAGAGAAGAAAGATGCTGCGAAGAGTGCGGGCCGTGATAGCCGCCCGCGTCAACCAGGACGCCGGCGAGTTGATAGAGAATCGGACGGACGGAATGGGGAGCAAGTTGGGCGGCGGCAAATTCGGAAGTGAGATACTCGAGAACCAGGCTCTGGGAAAGGCGGCGAAGATAGGCTTGCGGGATCTCGCCTTCCTGCGGAGCGTAGTGGGTCATGGAAGCGAGCAGCATGCGGACGGTGCTGCGGCTGGCTTGTTCCATGGAAGAGTGAATCGCACGGGCGGCTTCTTCAGGAGAAAGGCCGCGGGCGCCCTCCATCGGAGGAGTCAGATGGCCGATGAGGCGGAGCGTGTCAGTGAGTTCGGAGATTTGCGGCGCGTGTATGGGAGTGTCGCCGCTCTCTTCGGACGAGGTGCCTCCGTAGGCTACGAGAGCCGCGATGAGACTGGCCAAAACCGTGTCCACCTTGCGCTCGGTCAAGGTGTTGATCTGAATGCCTTCCACGCGATGCTCCCGGAGAAGCGCCGCCCAGGCGGTGGTTGCGTCATGCCTGGAGGGCTCATCCGATTTTAGCAAGGTCACCTTCATCAGTTGAGCAAGGGTGTCCAATTCGCCCACATTAAATTTGGGAGCGAACCAGAGGGTCTGGATTCCGGCGCGCTGCAGTTCGTTGGCGAGGGCGTGGAATTCGCCGCGTGCGTCGGGAAGGTGCGCTTCGCTGACCTTGGTGACGACGATTCCGCCGCGTTCGGGGCGAATTTCGAGTCCGCCGAGGTCGGCGGCGGTGCGGCGAAGGGATTCGTAGGCGACGTCGAGGGAATCCTGGACGCGCGGGTGAGCGGTGCTGTACAGGCGATGGGCGCGGAGGAGCAGGTGGAACTCGCGAACGGCCTGGACGGCATCGGCGAGGAGGGGTTCGACGGAGCGCGGCTGCTCGCGGCGCAGGGAGCCGGAATCGTTGGGCGAAGTGCGCTTAGAAACGGGATGAGCGCCCGGACGATCGTCGAGAAGAGCTGTGGCGCGAAGTACCAAGAGACTGCCCCAATTTCCGCGACGGCGTTGAGGCCACCGCTGCGAGTAAAAATTTCCGGGTGCCGGGCTGGTGGGGGGTGATTAGACCCCGGCCAGCGGGAGGGACCCTGTAAGTATTACAGTAGAAGAAGGGGTGGGGGCCTATAGTACTACTAGGCCATTGTATGTACTGAAAGGCAACAAAATAAAGGCAGTTGGACCTTCATTGTAGGGGTACTTTCGAGCTTTGTTCGCTGTACCGCCCGCAGGATTTATTTGCCTTGGAGTGTGGCCTTGACGTTTACGGTGCCGCCTTCGGTGGCGTCGATTCCGCGGCGGGTGAATTCATAGCCTTTCAAGCGCAGGCCGATCATGTGGGCGCCGGTGGGGATCTGGACTCGGGCAGGCGAGAATTGGCCGGTGGAGATGCCGTCAACTAGGATTTCCGCGCCGGCCGGTGTGGTGTCCACCTGGGCCCAGGCGACATGGCCGGCTCTGGGTTTCATGTCCAGGTCAACGGTGGTTTGCACGTTGTCCTTGACCTGGATTTGGCCGACATAGGGTTCGTAGCCTTCGAGGCGGAGGACCAGGTTGTAGGAGCCTGGGGCAAGGGGAAGAGTGACGGGGGTCTGGCCGGCTTGCTTATCGCCGTTGATGAAGACATCGGCGCCGGTTGGGCGAGTCCCGACGAAGAGGCCTTTGGCAATTGCTTCGAGCAGGAGCTTTTGATCCTGAGAATCGCCGGTCTTGAGCTCGAGCGCGGTTTGGACTTGGAGATAGCCTTCTTTCTGAACTTGCAGGCTGTAGCGTGCCGGAACGAGATCGTTGAAGCTGCAGGGCGTCTGGCAGGTGCCAGCAGCTCGGCCGGACGGACCAAAGATGGTCGCTTTGGCGCCGATTACGTTCGTGAGGACGTGGACGGCGGCGTTGCCGTTGGTGGGGATGGGATGGCCGCTGTTTTCGGAGTTTTCAGATTTGGGGAGCGGAGTGTCGTCGTAGGAAATTTCGTCGACCACGTGGACGTTGGCCGGAGCGTTGCGCATGAAGTGGAGGAGCGAAGCGTGCTCCGCGGGACGGAGTTTACCGGTGAGTATAAGGGTGTTGCTGGTGGCTGAAACTTTGACGCGGCTGGACATCGCGCGATCGGTGAGCGCAGCCTCGATCTGGATTTTGTAAGCGGCTGCCGCCGTGGTGACGGCGGGCTCTACCTTTTTGGGTTCAGGCGAACCAGCAGGCGGAACAACTTTCTTTTCGACGACATTGACGGGAGCCGGAACAGGATCGGACTTTGCTGGCGCGGAAGATGGAGCAGTAGCTGGAGCTAGGGGAGCGGTGGTGGGCTGGTCGGTGCCTGTTGGCGCGGGATTCGCCGCGGGATCTGCATTCGAGGGAGCAGACTTTGACGCCGGGGTTTCGGGAACCGGCACTTCTTGTCGAGGGCGGCTGTTCAGTTCGCGAGCGGCCTGGAATTCAGGGCGCAGTTTGTTGAAGCCGTAGACGATAACGCCGACGAGAATCAAGGCGAGGATGATCGTGAGAGCGGGGCTGCTCTTTTTCGGTTCTTCGACGATGGGGGCAATCGTTCCGGTGCGGCGGACAACGGGAGTTTGCGAGGGATTGGTGCCGCGATTCTGCAGCGAGCGAATGGTGGGCGTGACGTTGGGATTGCCAGACGGAGTCATCTGGGGGCTGCCGCCGGCAATGCCGAGAGGAAACGCGGAGCCAGATCGCGGGGAAACCAGCGTGGCGTCGGGGTTCCCAGAGGCCGGAGTAAGCGCGCGATAGTTGCGGAGGTCTTCGAGTAGTTCCCGGCAGCTTTGGTAGCGGACTTCCGGTTCTTTGGCGAGAGCGCGCATCACGATATCGCTGAGGCCCTGGTGGAGGGAGGGATTCAGGGTGCGCGGGGGAATCGGTTCTTCGTTGACGATTTTGTAGATGACGGTGGTGATGCTCTGGCCGGGGAAGGGCTTTTCGCCGGTGAGGATTTCGTAGAGCAGGACGCCCAAAGAGAAGATGTCGCTGCGGCCGTCGACGGGGCGTCCCTTCACTTGCTCGGGGGACATGTAGCTGGGCGTGCCCATGACGTGCGTGGTCTGTTGGACGGTGCCGAATTGCAAAATCTTGGCGGTGCCGAAGTCGGTGACCTTGACGGTGTCGTCAGCGGTGAGCATCAGGTTGGCGGGCTTGATGTCGCGATGGACGATGCTGCGCTCATGAGCGAATTGGAGCGCGCTGCAGGTCTGCTCCATGATGCGGAGAACGCGGGGGACGGGGAAGGAGTGGCCGGAATCGAGGAGCGCCTGAAGGCTCTTGCCCTCGATGAGTTCCATGGTGATGTAGAAGAGGCCGTTTTCCTCGCCGGCGTCGTAGACAACGACAATGTTGGGGTGGGTCAGGAGGCCGGCGGCCCGGGCTTCGGTCTGGAAGCGGGAGAGAAGTTCGGGGCGGCTGAGGCCGGTGCCCTCTTCACTGAGGCGGATGGTTTTGACGGCTACAGTGCGGCCGATGACGGGGTCGGTGGCGCGATAGACAACACCCATGGCGCCGCGGCCAAGTTCACCGAGAACTTCGTAGCGCCCTGCTTTGACCGTAGTTTCCATGCCGCCCCATTG
>DATLVJ010000516.1:0-8042 GCA_035577585.1 Candidatus Limnocylindrales bacterium | reverse complement strand
AGCCGCCCCCGCTCCCCACCTCACCTATCGCAACGGCCCGCTCCTCACCAACGTCGAGGTCTTCACCATCTTCTGGGGCGCCGCATGGCAAGACGCCGCCAATACGCAGCTCAGCCAGCAGATGAACTCCTTCTTCGACTTCATCCTCACCAGCCAGCTCCTCGATCAGCTGAACGAATACAGCGTCCCCGGAAAAAACATCGGCCACGGCAAACGCATCGGCACAAAAATTCTCACCGCTCCCGCACCCGGCAAGACCGTTCAGGATTCCGCCATCCAGTCCATGCTCAAATCCGAATTGGCCGACGGCGCGCTTCCCGCCGCCAACGCCAACTCTCTTTACTTCGTTTTTCTCCCGCCCGGCACCACGATCAAACTGGGCGGCTCCGCCAGTTGCAAGGATTTCTGCGGCTATCATGACGCCACACCGGACGGCGTCTTCTACGCCGCCATGCCCTTTCCCGGATGCACCGGCTGCATCGGCGGTCTCACACTTTTCCCCGCGCTGACATCCACCAGCTCGCACGAACTCTGCGAAGCTATCACCGATCCCATTCCCGGCCAGGGATGGTACGACGACAACAACGGCGAAATCGGCGACATCTGCGCCTGGAAGACCAAGCAACTCGGCCCCTACACCGTGCAGCTCGAATGGTCCAACACCGCCGGTAGCTGCATCTAGCAGCCCTTTGCGCCGGCGATTCGCTAACCACCACCCAAGCGCGTCATCCTGAGGCTATCCGATGAGGTCCGGTTTGTGGACTCCGGTAAAACCGGAGATAGCCGAAGGACCTAAACGTAAATCGCAATCGAGCATTTCACGGGTGCCCATCTTCCCCTTTGCCCCCGCAAAATCTCCCGGTGTATCATCTCCCCGGCTCCGACCCACCGGAGACTCTTTCAACCATCGTCACTTCCCGACAGGAGACACCATGAAAATTTCGCGAGCAATCATCGGCGCAACGCTTCTCACCGCCTCCGTGGTCTACGCCGCCACGCGCCCCGCTCCCTCCCAGGACGTCGTCAAAGTCGCCGGTGACAGCCACACGGTCATCTTCGAAAACGATCAGGTCCGCGTCCTCGCCGTGCACTTCAAACCTGGACAGACCGCGCCAATGCATTCGCATCCCGCGAACGTCTCTTATTTTCTGACGGATGGAAAATTGAAGGTCACCTTGCCTGACGGCAAAGTAATCGAACGCAGTCCCAAGGCCGGCACCGCGGGCTGGAGCGACGCAGTCACCCACGCCGCCGAAAATGTCGGCACCGCCGACTTCCAGCAGGTTCAAATCGAACTAAAATCCGCGCCGGCAAAATAAGCCGCCGGTCAACACATCCATTGCACGGCGGAGGCCAACCGCCTGGGCAGGTGCGGCCCGAACTTCGACATGAAAAACCGCGCGGCACGCCACGTCACTGTCGGTACATCCAACCGTACACCGATTGTCGGAGGGTAGGAAACATACCGCGACAATGGCGGCCCGGTGTCACCCCAGATCACCAGCTCCTTCAACCCCTGCTGGATCAGATGCTCGATGAGATAGCCACGCAACACCGTGGAGAGCGAATCACCACCAAACTCGCAGTCGTAGTTGCATTGGAAGTACAATACCGCTCCGCCGGGCCGGTGCCATCCCCCGAGGACGCTCAGCCATCGTCCGTCGTGATGCTTCAGTCCGATAGCCAGCGGCCGGTGTGTTGCAGCCACCATACTCACATTTCTTTCAAAGTCCGCCTGATTTGACTGCGCGGTGAATTTCGATTTGGGGCGAAGCTCGAACGCAGCGCAACGTAATTCGTCCATCGACAGGCACTCTACGACTTTATGCCCGGCTGCCTCGAACCGCCGCCGGTAATAACGGAAATTGTGCCGGGTTGTGCTCCCCAAGCCCCTTAGAAAGTGTTCATACGTATCCGTCAGCGGCAAATGAGCGTGAAATTTCCAAACAGGGGAAGCATTGCGTTCCATGGGGAAAGACTGGCCATCAATAGACCCGCAGACGATCAACTGCCGTACAGCGTCATTTTCGCCGCAAGATTGAAGAACTCGCAGTCGCGCGCCGCGTATTCCCGGCGACGCCAACAACGCATTCATTGCAACGCGGAACGCTTTCTGTTGATGAATGCGGTCCGCAACCAGGATGCCCCCCAGACTGCCATCGCCGTATACAATTCCGGTGGGTATGCCGCCGATAACCCTCTCTTTTGTATACATCACCCCCACCACGGCGCCCGCGCTATAGACGGCCACGACTTTGGGCCGCCATCCTTTCGACATCCTGGGGAGAAAGAACTCCGGGTCGATCATCGCCTCGCTTCCCTGGCACAAGGGTCCCGCCGATTCTCGTAGCCGGCGAATTTCCACAGGGGAAGACATCACCACAGCTGAAAATCTATTCAGAGGTGAGATCCAGGAATAATCCGTGGATGCTCCAACAGACGAATTTCTCATGGTCTGAACACCAGAATTTCCACTTAAAATTGGCTGGTACTCAGGAGCCTATACTGCGCTGCCTCTTGCGCGCTGTTCTGTTCGAGACACTCATCTGTGCCGCCACCTCGTGTAGGTACACCCCTACAATGCGCACCAGCATGATTTCAGCGAATCTTCTTAATGGAAAAGAAGCGTTACGACGGAAAGATTTTTTTACGGATCGAACCAGAACTTGATCGTTACCGTCACCTTCGACGCCACTGGCTTTCCGCCCTGCGTCGCAGGCGCGTACTCGTACTGCCTCAGCGCGTCCATCGCCACCTTCCGGAACTGCTTCGGCCCCAACAGAATCTTCATCGCCCCGATGTGCCCTTGTTTGTCCACTTCCGCTTCGATTCGCACGTCGCCCGTGATGTAATTCCTCATCGCATCCGGTGGATAGATCGGCTGAACCGCATGCAGCAATTTCGCCGGCTTGACGGGCTGATCGGAAACGGAAATCTCCGGGGCCGCCGGCACAGGCGCTGATTCTCCGGTTGTTCGCGCCTTTCCATGATTCTTCACGGGATGCTCCGCCGCTTTTTTCGAACCGGGTTTCGCGGGAGCAACCACTCGCATCGCGCCCTTTTCCGCCAATGCCGCCCGCTCGGCGGGCGATTCCACTGGCGGCGTCACAACCGGTCCAATCACAGGCGGTGTTGCCGAAGGTGAGTTATGCGTCGCGCTAGCCGTAGCCGTCACAGGCCGCGGCGGTTCCGGCGTCGCACTCGGCGCGCTCAGTGTGGAATTATTTCCCGTCGCGTCAGAAACATTACCCGCCGGCTGCGCGCTCGTCCCACTCACGCTGCCGGTTGCATTCTCCGGCTTCGCCGTTGGTTCGGCGTCCGCGCCAGCCACCGCCTTCGGCGCTCGATGCAAAAATGGCAGCTTATTCTTGTACCACGCAACGCCCCCGGCAAGAATCACCACCGCCAGCACGGCGCCCCCAACGAACAGCTCCTTCTTGCCCGGGCCCTGCCGTTCCGGCCGGTAAATATTGAACGGATCGTTCGGGTCCACGTGCTTCGGCACATGCGAAAAATCCAGCGCCGGTTTCGGCAGCAAATCCTCAAGTGGATCTATCTCTTCTTTGGCTGCGGGAACAACCTCTCGCGGCGCCCCTGGAGCGGGAGCCGCAGGCGCAGGTTCACCCACGCCCATGACTGGCAGCCTCATCCCGATCGTCGCCGGCGCGCTCCCGCTCTCCGCCTTCGCCCGCTCCGCTTTCTTCCGCGCCTCTTCTTCCGCCTTTTGCCGCGCCTCGGTTTCCGCCGCGGCCCGCGCCGCCGCTTCCGCTTCCGCCAGTTTCTTCGCCTGCGCGTCCTTCTCTTCCGACGATTGCTTTACCCGCAGATCCTCGAGCTCCGCTTTCAGCGCAGCCACTTCGTCCTTCAACTGCGCCACGTCTTCGCTCTTCGGCGCGGCCACCGGTTCGCTGAGGTCGTCCTCGGTCGTCTCTTCCGCCTCTACGGCCTCCGCCACGGGCGGCATCGGCGCGCTATCCGGCTGCGCCGGAAACGATACGCCCCAGAAATTCTCTTCCGGTTCGGTGAATTCCAGTTCCACAAAGCACGACGTCGGCCGGTGGCTTCGCTTGTGCACCACCTGGCAAACCACTTCCTTCTTCGATTTTTTTTCCGTGAGGAACAGCAATTGCCCGACGGTCACCGCGGCGGAAAGCTGAATTACCGCGCCGTCTTTGAACACCAGCACCGTGGAGGTTTCTTCCGTGAAAAGTTCCCGATTGTCTTTCGACGCAATCGGACGCGCCCCGGCAACGCTCACCGGCACTTCCAGCGCAACCGGATTCGCCCGCATGGACCGCTGCGGCACTTCCCTGTTCGCCTTTTTCGATTCCTTCGCGTTAACGTCCGTTGCGGATGACAAGCGTCCGTCTCCTGCTCGCGCTTCCCTCAAGTCCGACTACCCTGCGCCAGCATCCACTCCATGCACACGCAAATTCCACCCCTCCGCCGAGCGGACTTCTCCGCCCGCGCCAGGGTTCACGCCTCTTCAGTTTTTCAAGAGAATCTGTCTTCCGCTATAGTACCCACCCACCGTCGGTGCCCAATAAGTAGCTTCTCCCTATCAGCACTCTACCGGCGGGCAACCGGGCCTCAGGGGTCTACCGGCCACGCTGAGTGCTCTTCTCCCAATTGCACGTCGAAGAATCCCTCTGCCGGCAGCACATCGATCGGCAACCCTCCGTGCCATAGCGCCACTCCCACAGTGAATCTCGCCAGCCCCTTTAATTCCAGCACATCTCGATTCACCGCCACTTCCAGATGTCTCCGATAACCCACTTCCACCAACTCCTTCGGATTCAGCAGGCACACTTTGCCCTTCTCTACTGAGAATTCCTTCACTCGCCCGCGATCAGTGCGCACCACCACCGCCATTTCTTCTTTTGCGCCGATAACAACCCGGAATTCCGCGTCTTCCAACTCCGCAATGCTTTCCGGGAAACCATCCACCCGCAGAACAAACCGCTCTTCCTCAAATCCGTAGCGCAGCTCTTTGAGGAAGAATACCCGCCCGTGCATGGAACCGCCCCTGCGTTCCGGCGAATACACTCCCGCGCCCAGCCACTCGAAATAACTCGAATCGAGCCCATCCACTTTCACCTTCAGGAACGTCGATGGGTAAAGCTGGTACGCGCGTTCCGGCATCCGCTTGATCGGCTTTGCCAGTTCTTCCGGCGCCACCTGCCCCAGCGCCAGATAAACTCCCGTCAGGTGCTTCCGGTAGAGGGCGTCGAACTCCGCATCGTTCGCCGTGCTGTGCTCGGGCCCGTACCACCAGCACCAGTCGCTGCCCTCCGCCGTCAGCAACGATTCCTGCGCCTGCTTCAGCGCTTCCTCGGTCGGCGCGTTTTCCCGGCCTTTTTCCCGCGCGGCCACCGCTTTCGCGTAAGTTTCGCGCGCATCCCACAACAAATCCCACGCCGCCACGTCTTCCTGGTGCCCGATCCATACATCGAAATTCGCGTTGATCCAGGAAGCCGGAAAAATCGTGTTCGTCGTGGAGATGTCACCCGCCGCCGCAATCGCCTCGCTCGCCGTCAGCGCGCGAAAATCGGTGTCGCCGGCGATTCGTCCGTAAAATTCGCGCAAAAATTCCCGCCCGTTGCCGGGGTAATATTCCCACGCATTTTCTCCGTCCAGAAAAATACACACCGTCAGCGGCTTGTCGCTCTTCACCCTGTCGCCGATGTAGCGCAGCCTGCCGTGCAGATCCGCTGCCGCGGCCTTGCTGTCCATCCGGCTGTAGACGAAGCCCACCAGGTCCGAAAGGTGGTGGTCGCGGAAAAGCCCCGTGATTCCCTTGTTGGCCATCTGCAAACGCCATGGCTGGTACAGTTTATCGGCGCTCGCCGCGATCCCCGTCGAATCCCTGAAGAATCCCACGTTCAGCGTGCGTCCGAGCACACCCTCATCGGTGCCGAACCACTGAAAACCTTCTTCCGCGGCGATGGCCATCGCCTGGTCGGACACTGAACCCTCGCTTGGCCACAGACCTACCGGCTTCGCGCCAAAAACGCGCTCGTGGTATTCCTTCGCCCGCCGCAATTGTTCCCGCGCATCTTCCGGTTGCCGGTACGCGCGCTTCGGCAGTGGCGTCCCCGGATTTGCCACGCGCGCAATGTCCGAATCGCACACCAGCGGCAGGATCGGGTGATAATACGGCGTGGTACTCAATTCAATCTGTCCGCGCGCAGCCGCTTCCCGATATGCGGGCAACACCAATCCTAAAAGCTCCAGTTGCTTGGCCTGTAAATCCGCCTTGTCTTTTTCAGTGAAATCTTTTCCGCGATTCGAGAGCCGGCATACCACCGGATCCTTCGTGAACCACTCCTCTTCCATCCAGGGCAACTGCGAGAGCACCTGCAGGTCTCGCCAGTCCCGTGCGCGGAATGTCAACAAAGCCTGGCCGCCGCTTGCCGCCCGCGACCAGTCGAATAGTTCCAGGAATCTCGGCCACCGCGTCAGCAGCCGTTCATGATTCACCTGAAATGCCCGCGCCAGCATTTCGACCTTGTCTTCCCGCGTCAGCTCGTCGGCGTGCTTGAACGCAAGCGCAAACCACGGCTCCCTGAAGTTCCCGCTCGCATACTCTTCCAGTTGCATGCACAACGACGGCACCATGTTGAACGTGGCATGAAAACCCGGCACGTCCTCCATAAGTTTCACCATGCCGTAGTAATCCTTCGTGGCATGCAGCCGCGTCCACGGCAGCACGTAGCACCCCGTCTCCGGATCCCGATATTGCGGCTGATGCATGTGCCACAGCACCACCAAATGAATACGATTCATTCCCTGACAACTCCTGCCTGCGCAAGACACTGTTGCTGTAGCCGGCTGGTCTTCCCCACCTGGAGCCCGCAGTCGACAGCCGACAGTCTACAATCCAGTATTCCGGGCCGTTGGCTGTCGACTGTAGACTGTCGGCTTTGAACTCCCCACACTCTCCCCATGTTACACTGCCCCTTCTCGTCATGCGCATCCTGGATCGCTACATTGTTCGTGAAATCGTGCGTCACGCTTTGCTTGGCCTCCTCATCTTCACCTTCGTTCTTTTCGTCCCAAAGCTGGTCCGCCTCATGGAACTTTTTGTCCGCCATTCCGGCTCCGGCTCGCAAATCTTGGCACTTTTCCTCTGCATCATCCCCGGCATCCTGGTTTTCACGATCCCGATGGCCGTGCTCATCGGCGTTCTGCTCGGCCTCGGCCGCATGTCCATGGACAGCGAAATTATCGCGCTCACTTCCCTCGGAATCAGCCGCAAGCGCATCCTGCTCCCGGTAGGCCTCCTCGCCGTTGCCGGCGCCGCTCTCACCCTCCTCATGACCTTCGGCCTTGCGCCGCGCACACTCCGCGCCTTCCGCGACATCGAAGCCAGCCTCATCGCTTCCCAAATCTCCTTCCAGGTGCAGCCTCGCGTTTTCGACGAGCGTTTCCCCCACATGGTCCTTTACATCAACGACGTCTCCGCCAGCGGCACCCATTGGCACGGCGTTTTTCTTTTCGAGACCGGTGCGGAAACCGGCTCGCGCATCACCCTCGCCGAAGGCGCCATCGTCATCGCCGAACCCTCCCAAGGCAAGCTCGAACTCCACCTCAACAGCGGCACCACCCACGAATTCCAGCGCGAAAGCCCCGACCAATATTCCGTCACCGCCTTTGAGCGCAGCGACTGGCCCATCGAATTTACAACGCTCGACAACGGCAGGGTCCGTGTCCTCAGCAATCCCGAACGCTCGCTCACCGATCTCTGGCACGACCGCGGACCACGATGGCGCGACGCCCGCGTGGAACTCTACCAGCGCTTCGCCTTCCCCTTTGCGTGCTTCGCCTTTGCCCTGATTGCCGTGCCTCTCGGGGCGCAGCCTCGCCGCGGCGGACGCGCAGCGGGCACACTGCTCTCGGTCCTGATCATCGCCGGCTACTATTTGCTGTTCATCATGGGCGCGGGCCTCGCGCGGCAGGGCGTCGTTCCACCCTCCGTTGGCATGTGGGCCGCCAACATTATTTTGATTCTTACCGGACTGGCCCTTCTTCCCCGCATGGAA
>DATLVJ010000515.1:0-7668 GCA_035577585.1 Candidatus Limnocylindrales bacterium | reverse complement strand
AAAGCGCTCCCGGTCTTCGAGCTCCAACTCACTCACAATTCACCCCTGAACACTACGGCCTCATTAATAAGAACTGCTTCCGACCCGATTTTATTCTCTCTCGCTGCTAGCCCGGGAAGAGCGGTCGCACTTCCCGCCTGTCCGCCGGATTGGAATAAATCGGCTGGTGAGTCGGTCTTGGATAGACGAAGCACATGAAATGCGCGTGAAGAGTCAGAAAGTCCGGCGGACGCGGCGCATCAGGAGAACGGTTGTTCGTGAAGAAAAACGATCTACTTATGTTGAGGAGAATCCTTGCACCCGTTTGACATTAAATCGGTAATTTTCGCGAAACACGCGCAACACGTCGTGCTGATTCATTTCCCGATCGCGCTGTTCATCATTGGCGTGCTCTTCGATTTTCTTGCGTATCGGACCAGGCGGCGTGTGCTGGCTGCAGCAGCCTATTGCAATTTGGTCGCCGCGGCGCTCGCAACCATCCCTGTATTGATCACGGGGATTCTCGCCTGGCAATGGGACCTCGAAGGGCAGCGGCTCAAAGGCATCCTTCTGGTCCATTTTGTGTTCGGTGTCGTCTCAAGCGTGCTGATCTGGATCGTGTGGCTGATTCACCTGAGAGCGAAGCGCAAGCAAGGAGCAGTTCTGCCCGGATACCGTCTGCCGATCGAAGCCGTGGCAGTGGCAATTCTGACAGTGACTGGCCACTTGGGTGGATTTCTCAGTGGAGTGAATGGACCAGGATAGACGTTTCCGAAATGGCTGGACCAAGGGATTTTCTGACGGCATTAGTTGAGGCCGCAGAGAGACCTGCAAAACAGAAACTTGGGCGGCCCTCGCAAAGAAACAGGCGGGAGCGGCCCACAGGAAGAAAAGGAGAACAAAAATGAAAATCAAAGTCGTGTTGGCGCTGGCAGCGCTCTCCTACGCGCCGCTTGCGGTGGCAGGGGACAAGGATGTGTATCCCACGGAAAGGGTGGCGGAGTTTATCGTCGAGAAGCTGGACGTCACTTCGCTGCCAGCTGCGCTTCGGCCGAAAAAGGAAAAAGGAAAGAAAACTTTTGCGGATTACGGATTCTCGGCGCAGGGGATGGATGAAAGGGAAATTATCATCCAAGCGGTGGGCGGCATAAGGAAGTTGTCGATCAAGGTGCTCGACCAGAGGTCCTCCGGAATCTATGTATGCATTACCGAACCGGGACAAATTGCCGGTCAGGCGAAGATGCAAAGTGTAGTCCTGCTGAAGAGGAATGATTCCAATGCGCTGTTAAAGGGGCGCGAGTCCTGGAGAGAATTTACTTCCTGCCCAGTGGTTGGCGCGGCCGAGAACCCGGAAGAAAGCGCGGGAGGGGACTGAGCGGTCGTCTAGTGCCGCATTGGATGGATCGAACATCCGCATTGGTCCGTTTAGCAAATGTTCCGCCGTTCGGGGTCGGAATAAAGAGAAAGGAATCTGGTTTACCTGAGTGGAAATGCCGCCGATGCCCCAATCGGGCTATTGCAAAGATCAAGCGAAGGAGGAATTGTGGCTGACTATCAGATGACTCTAGTGGATCGCCAAAGAATCGCCAGAGGTACGATGACGTTTTGGTTTGACACGAATGGGAGTGATTATGACTTCCGAGCCGGCCAACACGCCGACTTTGTCTTCTTGCACCCATCCGTTGGAGACGAAAGCGACAACTCGCGTACCTTTTCTCTCGCAAACTCTCCTAATGACAAAGGCCTGGTCATGATCGCGATGCGCATGCGGGAGACTGGTTTTAAGACGGCTTTGATGTCCGCAGCACTTGGGACCAAATTTAGAGTCAGCCGTCCGAGAGGATCGTTTACCTTGCATAAGGACTTCGCCCGGCCGGCGATATTTCTTGCGGGTGGCATCGGCATTACGCCGGTCCGCAGCATTCTGGACTGGGCCGCACAGGAGCGGATGCCCCACAACTTATATTTGTTCTATTCGAACCGAGAGGCGGTGGATGCGGCGTTTCTGGAAGAATTGGAAGCTTTAACCATGCAAAATCCCCGCTTCACCCTCATCCCGACAATCACCCGGCTGACGTACTCGGCTTGGCGCTATGAAGTAGGTCGCATCAATCGGCAACTGCTCTCGCGTTACTTAACTGGGCTCAACAGACCGGTCTTCTATGTAGCGGGGCCGTCAGGAATGGTCACCTCGATGACAAACCTGCTCCGTTCCTTGGACGTCAGCGATGACGATGTGCGGACGGAAGAATTTGGAGACTACACGGCAACCGACGATCCTGTTCAGAGGAATCAGCTTTCCAAAAGCTAGGACACCTGTCACCGGCGCAACGCCTTTGATCAAGACCGTTGTAGCCCCATGATGCGCTCAAACGCAGGATTATTACTCTGAGCTGCGGTTCATTTGGCGGCGCCAATCTGAGCAAGCTGCCATCTCCAATAGAGCCGCACAAATAGGAGGAATGGAGATTGCAGGTATGAAACCAAAGTGGAGAACTGGCAGTGCCACAGCGGGGCTTTCGATATTAGTTTGCTCATGATTTCCAGCTATGCTCATTCCTCACGGACTTTCTTACCGTGCACGTTTGTTTCAGGCCGGCAAAACCAGGCAAGGGTCCCCCAAGTTTGAAACGAATGTTGAACACAAGCCGCGCGGTCAGCAGCGGGGATGGAACTTTTGCGGAAAGCCAACTCGATGGCGCGCTCAATCGTCTTTCCACTCCGCAGCGCGCGAAGGAGCGTAAATTCTTCCGGCTCGATGCGGCGGAAATACACAGAGAAGTCCAGCCGATGAACCGCCAGAAAGATTTGGGCGGGTTCCAGCTTCGCCACGGCGCGGACCCTACTGTGTTTTCTGCGTTCCTGAACGGCGTTGCTCTCTCTATCGGGCGTGTCATCTCCGTGTTTCACTTCCAAGAGCAGGTCGTCGACCGGATAATGCAACTCAAGGAGCTGCACGTACGGTTGAATGCCCAGCTGGACCTTGGCTGCGTCGACCTCGCGGAGATCCTCGGCGCGAAGCACGGGCTTTGCCTGTCCGTCGAAGGCTTCGATGTCCGCCCATTCGAGACGCACCATGTCGAGCGCAAGCACACGCCGGTCTCGCAACCAGAGGGGATTTTGGCGCAACCAGGTTTCCAGTTGCGCGCCCAGATTTCTCAACGTAAATGAGCGCGACGGACATTCCGTAAGGTAAGCCTTGCACATGGCTTCGAATCGCCGCCCGCCGAGAACGGCCCGCAAACCGGGAAAATCTTCGGCCAAGCTTCCAAGAACGCGAAACCAGTATTGCCGGTTGTAAATCTCGAGGCGTTCGAAAGAAGTCAGCCGGTCATTCGGCTTGATGTACCGGGCGGCATAAGCGCTCATGCGTCCGCCGCCCGGTGCCTTGCGCTGCATGCGCTCCGATGAGCTGAGAGGCTGCATCACAGCGCGTGCGACAGCCCTCTGAAGAGCATGGAGCTTCATACCGCCACCGCCAGCGTTTTACTCTCGAGGAAGCGGTTGGCTTTCGATGCTTCCTTGTGAACTTCCTGAAAGGAAGGGATGCTATCGTCCCATTCGAGAAGCGTCGCGGTGTGCCCGGCACGCTGGATGGCTCTGTCGTAGAGTTTCCAGACGGGGTCGATCACCGGATGGTCGTGCGTGTCCAAAATGTACTTCTGGAATTTTGAGTGGCCGGCGATATGAATTTGGGCCACACGACCCGCGGGGACGCTGTTGATGTACATTAACGGATCGAAATTATGGTTTCGGGATGAGACGTAGATGTTGTTTACGTCCAGGAGAATTCCGCAGTCGGCGCGTTCCACCACTTCGTTCAGAAACTCCCATTCGGTCATCTCGGACACATGATATTCGGCATAGCTGCTGACGTTTTCGACCGCTATTGGGACTTCGAGAAAATCCCGGACCTCTCGAATCTTCTGTGCCGTGAGCTCGGCCGCTTCAAATGTGTAGGGCATGGGAAGGAGATCATGGGTGTAGCGTCCATCCACGCTGCCCCAGCAGAGGTGGTCGGAAAGCCATGGAGTATTCGTGCGCTTCACCAACTGCTTTAAACGGCGGAGATGCTCGCGGTTGGGTTTTTCAGTGGATCCGAAATACATGGAGACGCCATGCTGTACGACTTTGTATTGTTCGAGGATCTGATCCAGGATGTGTAGCGGCCGTCCGCCATCAATCATGAAATTCTCAGAGATAATCTCAAACCAATCGACCACGGGTTTGCGAGAGAGAATGTGGTCGTAGTGGGGAGCACGCAGACCAATTCCTATCCCGTAATCTGTAAACCCATTAAAGCGATTGCCCGGCATGTCATTCCTTTCTCGAAGAATCGAGGGCCAGGAGACTTCTCCCAACCCTCGTATCGGTTCGTGGCTGGTTCCGGTCTACTCCGCGGGTGGCTTGGAGCCATCGGTCGCGCAGCCGCCTTTGCCCTTGCAAGAGTTTTTGCCTTTGCAACCGTTGTCACCGGTCTTGCATCCACCCTTGCCCTTGCAGGAGTTTTGGCCTTTGCAAGCGTGCTTTTCCTTGATCTGCTTGTCGTCCTTCTTGTCTTGGTCCTGGCCCAATGCGCTGAAAGAGGTCTTCGGCGAAGGGATCAGCGTTGAGGCTTTGGTTGCGGGAGCGGTCCCAGCGAACAATCCCGCGAACGCCGCCCCAGCCAGCAGAGCCTTAGTCGTCTTGGTCATATTGAGTAGTCTCCTGTCAATTAGAATGAAGGGCCAAACACCATCCGGACGTTCAGTCCGCCTCGCGAATCGCCAAACTTGCCGCCGGGTTTGAACAACATTGCTTTTGTTGCGATTTCGAGGTGGACTTGAAAACCCTGACAAAGATGTCCGGTCCGTTGAATGAGAGTCTTGGGATGCCTAAAGGTTTCAGCTTCTGTAACTCGGAGAACCGCTCGGCTTGGCCGCTAACCTGCCAGACGCGCTTCTGCTGCGGTACAGATCGATGCGCCCAAGAGGACGAGATCCTTGATGAGGAATTGGCCCGCATCCCCCAACAATGGGAATCCGTGTGAGAACTGGAACGCTCCCGGAGTCGAGAAGAGAAAACTCACCGTGAGCACGAAGGTGATGATGGCACCAATGCTTCCGAGGAAAGAGAGTCTCGCAGAAAACGGCCGAAGCGCCATAAGAAGGGCCACAACAATCTCGATCGATCCGATTAGATTGGAAACACCCTGAAGGCTGAAAATCCGATAGAGCCAGGACATAAGCGGACTGTTCGCCACCAAGGGCTGGATGCCTTGCGCCTCGCCGACTGTGAATTTAAGAATCCCAATCAGCAACAGAGTGATTGCAAGTCCGTAGCGCGAGACATTGATTCCGAGTCTCTCCAAGGAGGTCCTGGTCTCTATCTGTGGCAACGCATTCAATCGCATTTCTTCAATAGGTAAGTATTGGTTATCAGTATCCATTGCTTTTATGACCCACTTTCTTAGGTGGTTCGGGTAAGACTATCTGCCGGGAAAATCCATCGAAATCACGCCCGCTAAGCAGGCTAACTAAGGCTTCCGGCTCCGACGAAGTGTCGGAACCGGAAGCTAGATGGAACTACGATGAGGTTATGTGGTCAGTCCAACCGCTGAGCGATCGGGCAGTTGATGGAGAAGCCGGAACTCCCAAATGGTACCCCACCCGGGCCGGTGATCAGGCCGTCTTGCACGAAGGTAAGAATTTGGAACTCTTCCCGCACCTGACCACGGAAACCGTTCTCGACTGCATCTTTGGTCCATTCAAACAACTGAGCGTCCCAAGCCGGGCTGTAATCCAGAGCGATCGTTGGAATTCCACCGAGGACGTTGTTGGGGCGATGGCCATCAGCAAGATCCGCCGACAAGCCTTGCCGCAATGGATTGTTGCACCCGCCTGATTCGGGGCCGTTCGTGCCGATGAAGATTCGCTCGACGGGGCTAGAGAAGCTGTCATCGGTGCCCAGATGAAGCTGCGCCATCAGAGGGGCGAAGGTGTTGTGTTCGATGGCCGCGCCGAGCGGAATGCTCGTGTCCATCGAGATGTACCAAACGGGCCGGCCAAAGCTGAACCCATTGATAAGATTTATGGTCACCGTCTGATTGATCGGATCGATGGCCACGACTTCGTCGTGCACCTTGGTATAGTCCACATTCCCATCGGGGAAGTTGATTTGGCTTGCATCAACGTTGAAAGCCACGATTGGCGCGTTGTAAATCACGCCGCCGGCGTTTGTAACTTGCACAAACGGACTGTAGTCCGCATCACCCACCGCTCCGGGTTGAGCCGAGACCGGAGGAAACTCGGCTCCTGCTGGCCCGGGAACGATACTGCGGACTGGTGAGAAATCCACGGTGCCTTTATCAAACACGAGCGTCCCATCCGCCGCAAGGGTTGCCGTCCTTGCCGCGTTAGAGGCGAAGGTAAGTTTCGCGGAGAAGTTCAGGCCCAATTCGGCGGCCACGTTTGGATCGTCGACGTCCGTCAGAATGTACCAGACGTTCTTCTTGCTGCCCTTCATGTGGCCTAAATAAAGCGGCAAAGTAATGGTCCCGCGCGTTGCGTCAACAGTCCCGGACTTCAGTAATTGAACGGGGCCGACCAGGCTTGGATTGGTCTCCGAAGGCGACGGCCCGAAGTAAGTCAGCGGAACCGTGGCACCAACGGACGGCGGCGCGGGGAACAAGTTGCAACCAGGTCCCGGACCAATCGCCAACGGCCCAGGGCCTTGGTCAGAGTTGAATGTATTTGAATTGCCTGATTCGCTCGCCGAAGAACTGCCAGAGCTTGTCGCGCCCTTAGAGTTCGAAACGGCTCCCACAGAAGTGGGCTGAACAACCCCGCCAGCATTTGAAGGAACAGCGGCGGTGGGAAGAAAAAATCCGCCAGCGAAGGCCGCTGGAGAGGAATTCGGAGCTGCCGCCTGATTGCTGTCGGGAGTGCTCGTTGGAGCGGGCTCAGAAGCGTTGTCCCGGCTGCTTTCTTGAGAGCTCTTCACGCTGTTGATTCCCACGGGATTCGACGGAGCAAGGGCATTCCCACTGACCAGGACAGAAGAACTGGCGGAAGCGGCAACCACAGGAGCCGTTTGCGAAACGAGGCTGGCTTGCTGAGTCTGCTTTGACTGCTTCAGAGCTGCCTTCTCTTTGGCAATGAGGCTGAGGGCATACGCATGGAAGTCGGCCGTGGGGTTGAAGCTGGCGAACCGGCTCGATAGTTGGAGAACACTTTCGATCTTTGCGTCCGCGGTCCCTCTTTGCAGAAGTTGGCGCACATAGGCTTGATCACGCTGCACGCTCTGCTCCTGCGGAGACAGTTGGGATTTCTTCTCCGCAGTCTTGAGCGCCTCGGGAGACTGGCCATAAAAGGTCGTGGCGGCGCCCGCGAATAAGAGAAGCGCGAAGCCTGTCCGGATTAAGCGGAAGGCTTTTGTACGAGAACTGCCAAGTAGGGATTTTTCTTTCCTCTGCTTTGGTTCAATCATTTAATTCTCCTTTTGATTATTTCAACTTGGGCAGAGCGATTCTTGTTCCAATCGTTCTAGCGCAAGTTTCTGACCGGAAATTGTTTCCGGCACGTTGAAGGCTCCCCCTAACCTTTAACTTGCCCAATGAGACTCACGAGCATCTGAAAAGTTTCCGCGAATGCAATTTATTTATTTTGCGAAAACAAACAGAAGAATGAAGGAGAAGTGCGTTCCGCACCC
>DATLVJ010000514.1:0-6380 GCA_035577585.1 Candidatus Limnocylindrales bacterium | reverse complement strand
CACAACCCCGGCGGAAACGACGGCCGACAACGGCGCGCAGTTCAGCGTCCTGGTCAGCAATACGGCGGGCAGCGCAACCAGCAGTGGCGCTACCCTGAGTGTGAACGCCTCCACAGTAGTGCTGAACGCAAGTCCGGCCAGCTTGAGTTTCGGGAGTATTTCTACGGGCGCGACCAGCACTCTGGGCGTGACCCTGACCAACTCCGGCAACGCCAGCGTTACGATTTCGGGCATCAGCACAACGGGCGTGGGCTTCAGCACCAGCAACGTGTCTTCCGGCACGGTTCTGGCTCCGGGGCAATCGGCGGCTCTGAACGTGACGTTCGCTCCGACGTCGACGGGCGGCGTGGCGGGCAGCGTTACGGTTGCCAGCAACGCCACCAATTCTCCAGCAACGATTTCCACGAGTGGAACCGGCGTGCAGTCGAACTTCGCTACGTGGGTGTCGCCAAGCTTGAACAGAGTTGGACAGACGGACGCTCCTGGAACACTTTCTTCCATCGCGCTGTCTGGAGCACGCGGTGAAACCGTGGACACACAGGTGGTGGTCCACGGCCCGGCCGGCGGCTTGACCAACGTCAACGTGAGCGCGACGGCTCTTACGGGTCCGAATGGAGTCACCATTCCGGCGTCGAACGTAACGCTCTACCGCGAGTACTACCTTGCGGTGACCGGAACTGCGAACTACGGCGGGGGCAGCAATCCTCCGCTCGGTTCGGGAACCTACGCTGAACCGCTGATTCCGTTCAACGATCCGGAAACGGGCGCGGCGTTGTGCGGCAGCGCGGCGACTCTCAAGGCCTGCAACGCAACCGTTAACGCGGGGCAGAACCAGCCTTACTGGATCGACATTTCCATTCCACACGGCGTGGCGAACAGCCCGGCGGGAACCTACAACGGCAGCGTCACGGTTTCTTCTTCTCAGGGGACTTCGACGATTCCGGTATCGCTGACAGTTTGGAACTTCGAGCTGCCCATGCAGCCTTCGGAGCTTACTCTCTGGACGCTGTGGCCGGCAGCATCGGGAAATACCACCACCACTCTGGCGCGCGCGCTGATGCGCAACAAGGTGATGAGCTGGTACGACGCGGCTGGTAACGCCAGCTCCGACGTTTCCACGATGGGCATGAATCGCTCCGGGCTGGACGGCTACTACTACATCGGCATCCAGTGCAACGGGGGTTACAGCAGCATTCCTTCGACCAGCCAGATCAACGCCGCGGCGGCAAATTTCCCTGCTGGTCTTGGCCTTGATTTTTACATGGCCGATGAGCTGAACGGATGCACCGGAGACTATTCCGACATCAAGACGCTGGGCGCAAACGCGCACGCGGCGAACCGCAGTGTGAAGACGATGCTGACCCTCAACGCGACGGACCCGAATCTTTACGGCGCTGTCGATCACTGGGTGCTGCTCGATTCGCTGCAACAGTGGCCCACGCTGCCCTTCACGGGGGGCGGGGACCTCTGGAGCTATACGAGCTGCAACGCGGGCTATGGAAACGCCCCGGAGTGGATGGTGGATTATCCACCAATCAACGAGCGCATCCAGGCGGGATTCCTCAACTTCACGCAAGGCGCAACGGGGCTGCTGTATTATCGCGCTGACGGCTGGACCGCCGGCAATGCCATCGGCAGCTGGAACAACGTGAACACAACCGCTTGTGGCGGAGGATTGGGCAGGCCGGGTGACGGAATCTTCGTCTATCCGCCAGCGCCGATCGGGTCGACCGAGTCCGCACCGGGAATTCGCTTAAAGGCCATCCGCGACGGAATTCAGGACTACGAATACGCGCAGATCCTCAAGAACCTGGGGCGTATCAGCACGGTGGACACCGCGCTGCTTCCGATTGCGGGGAGCTGGAGCAATTGGAGCCACGACCCGAACGCGCTGCAAAATGCGCGCACCCAACTGGGGCAACTGCTACACCAGCTTGCCCCGTGATAAAGGCATGAAAGCTTGGTTTCACGCAGTCTGAAACCGAATGATGTTGTCCTGAGTCGGGCCGAAGAGTTTGTGTGGCGCACCTGAGAGTAAGGGAGCGCGCCCCATGGACTCCGAGGCCCGATTCGTTTTTTTCGCGGGGCCAGCGGGCTGGGAGCGGGCCCGGTCACCCCTGGTTATGCTGAAATTCTTGAACGATCACGTTGGCGGTTGACAGAGGAGGAAGAATTCAACTGTCCAACCGTCGGGCAGGCTGCAGGCTGGTGAGATTTTTGTTTCGCAGCCGAATTGGCACGGAATTCCTCGGCTAACTGCCCCATCGTTACGCACCGAACGTCTCCGTTTCGCACCAGCGCGCCAAGCTCTTCCAGAAAACGGGCGACGACGTTTTCGACTCGCGGCCATTCCGCGTAAAGATTTTCCGGGTGAAACCAAACGTGGAATACGCCGCGGCTTAGGCGCACGCGTTCCAGCCCTTTTCTCAAACGGCGTAAGCGGCTGGAATCCGGAATGAATTTACGCCACCCCTCGGCGTATCGGATCAAAAGCGAACCGGGTATGGAAACAATGCCTTCTTTCAGCGAAGGCTCGATCATGCAGGGCGCGCTGCCCGCGAAATCCGCCCAGATCATTCCGGCGGAATTGAGCAGCCGGTTCGAAAAGCGCATCGGCAGCCGATCCACATCTCGAAAACAGGTGAACCCTGCGTTACGAAGCTCCGAAAGATAGGCCACCGAATTCCGCGGAAAAACAAAAGAGGATTTCGGAAGCTTGAGTTCCTGCGCGATCCGCGAGCAAAGTTGATATTCGGCGATGGCGCGTTCCCGCGTCATGCCGCGCACTCCGAATGGTACATGCGAGAACGAATGGAAACCGATCTCCTGCTGGGGCGTGGCGCTGCGGATTTTTTCCACGAGGCTGGCGCCGAACCACTCAGGGTGGGTGCGCTCATTGCCGTCTTTCGGAATGTAACTGAACCAGGGCTTTGGGAAATGGGGATAGCGGACTTCCGGAATTTCAGAGACATCCGGCAGCGACCTGCGCATCATTGCGCCGACGATGGCCCAGGTCGCGGAGAGGCCATTGCGTGTCAGGTGGTTCAGTAAATTGGGCGCGCCAACGTCATGGGTCCAGCGGCCCATTTTGAGGAGATCCTCGCCATAGGCAAGATCGAAGCTGCCCCAACTCAGCTCCAGATCCAGGCTGATCACAACTGTCGGGCGGGTCATTTATGCTCCAGCCTTGAACATGGGAACCGCTCGCGCTATGCGCCAATTGTGCTTCCGGAACGCGCGCTGTGCCTGGCAGAAGGCCTGATTCGCCGCACGTTCTCTTCCCCAGGGTTCACGGCGCGGGATTTTGTAGTGCATCGCTTGCGGAAGTTTTGCGTTGGAGAATGGCTGGCGGCACATGCGGGTCTCCTTACAGGCTCAAATGGAGCCGGAAATCTTGGTTCGCTGATCAACTTTTGGCGGGGCATCCACGCGCGGCCAGGCCGCTTTTTCGCAGGCTGGAGTACATCCTGTAAATGTGCTTGAACGCAAAGATCGGAAGATCCATCAGCCCGGGGAGTGGATCATCCGCAGTGACGAGCGCAAATTGCAGCGGGCCGCGTAACGATCGTAAGTACGAGCGAAAATTCAGGCGGCCGCGAAGCATTTCCTGGAACGCAGCCGGAACATCGGTGCTCATGCGAACCCAGCGGACACCCGCGGGTGCCGTTTGCCGCGCCACCGGCATGCCTTGCATCATTTTCCAGAGCAGATAGGGGAAATCCATGCCGGCGCGGCCGCCGAGCGGCGACCAGGTCCAAAGCCTGGGATTTATGTCGAGCAGCTTATGACGGCCGTTGCGTGCATCGAGTTTGTATTCGACCTCCACAATTCCGTTGTATCGAATAGCGGCGAGAAGACGCTCGGAAGGAGCAATAATTTCCGGAACGTCTAGAGTCTCAACGAAAGAACTGGAATAGCCGAAATCGATGGGATACTGCCGGGTGCGGCGCGCGGTAAGCGAAGCGATTGGTTTACCGTCGGAGCAGAGCGCCGCATAGGAGAATTGTGCTTCGCCGCCGCCAGGAATCATTTCCTGGACAAGAATCAGGTCGGCGGGCATAAGTTCGCGGGCTTCGCGATACCTTGCTTTGAGTTCTTCGCGATTCGTCACGCGCCACGCCTTGTCTTCGGTAAGTCGATTGATCGAGGCATGGATGGCGGGCTTCAGGATAGCCGGAAACTCACAGTTCACCTTTTCAAGGTCGGCGTCCATGAGGGGATAAAACGTTGTGGGATAGTCGACGTGTTGATCGGCGGCCAGCCGGTAAGTGAGGCGCTTGTCGTAGGCCCAGCGCAAAACATTCCAGGTTGGAGCTGAAACGCGGAATCGGCGAGACAGCCTTGAATGAAAGCGCGATAGCAGTGCGGCGAATTCATCGCTGGTTGGGAACAGCACCCACTGGTCGAGATTGTTGCGCGCGGCGATTTCCAACAGGTATTCCACCTGTGTTTCGTCGTCTCCTGCCGGCCAGGGTAAAGTCCGGCGGGTATAACGGGAAAAACTGGCGAGCCGGATGTTGGGTGGAGACACCACCCACACCGGCACGCCGTGACGGCCCAGGCTTCGGGCGATCGAAAGCCCGTTGAGGTTTCCACCGACAACCAATGCGCCTGTGGTTTTATTCATGAATGGGAATACCTTGGAGGCGCAAAGCGCCAGACGAAGCGGATCGGGTGTTCATTAATCCTGGGGGCGAGAAAGTTCCAGTTTGGCCACGAGCGGTTCAGCGACTCTGACACGATTGCCCGCAGCTTTGTTGGCGACGAATTGCATAAGCGCACGCGAAGAGTAGTGGGTGCCGACGACGAATTGCATCAGGGGGCCAAAACTCCAGACCGCGGGGGCTCCCAGAATGTGCAATCCCGGAACCGAAGTTTCGAAGCCGTCGGTCAGCCGCGGATATCCCTGGTGTCGTGCGATGGAGTTGGCAAGTTTGGGAGCGAGGAAATCATATTTGGAAACATCCACGCGATACCCGGTTCCAATGAAAACGTGATCGAAGTCTCTTTCGCTGCCGTCATCGAGCCGGATTTTGACGCGTTCGCCCTTTGAGGTGGCGGAGACAACCGTGCGCCCGAGATGCATCGGGACATCTTTCAGACGGTTTACAAGCCAGCGCGCGCCGGCGGGGCGAATGGATCGCTTGCGGAGCCAGTCCTGAATTGGGCGCGAGAATCGCCGGACTAGGTCAGGCCGCGCGACGATCTGGCTGATGCCGGCGGGACCGACGTCCGTCGGCGCGTACAGCAGCCTTGAGATCCTGGGACCAAATCCGCGGTGAATCGTCCGCGAGACGACTCCACCGAGCCAGCGTATTTCGCGGGCACGGGCTACGATTTCGACATTGGCGCCGGTTTCATGCAGCAAAGCGGCCGATTCAAGCGCGCTTTGACCGCCGCCGATCACCAACACTTCCCTGCCGGCGAACTTGTCGAAATCGATGTGCTCCGAAGTATGCGTCGCCAATGCAGAGGGCAGGTTGTCAAATTCGGGTGGACGCCAGGTGAATGAAGAAATGCCGGCGGCGATCACGACCCGATTAGCCAGCACAGATTCGCCGTCTTCGAGGACCAGGCGGAATCCCCGAGCGGCGGGTTCGACAACAACTATCTTTCTGCGGTCGAGATTCGGAACGGAATGCTGCCGGTGCCACAGTCCATAATTCACGAACCGGTCGAGCGGCACGGGGGCAGCAAAATGCTTGCCGGATTCCTTGCGGAAAATATCAAGTGTTAAGGATTGGTTCGGGTCGGCAATATGACTGGCCTCCCAGCCGGAGCGCAACAGCATGCCCTTGGGCATATTGCGCTGCCAGAAAACCATGGGTTCGCCGAACGTGTGCACGTCCAGACCCTTGATTGTGCGCAAGTGAGCCGAGGCGCCAATTCCGTACGGCCCTGCACCGATAACCGCGATGTCACACCCTGTCATTGGTTTGCTCCTGTTCGAAATAGAGTTGATTGCTGCTGGAATGATTTTTTGGTTTTGAGAAACGCTATTGAAAAATGTGAATTTGTCTTGAGAAGAAAATCGCTACGGATGCGAAACCTGTTGAAGCTGTTGGCCGAATTTCTGCCGCACGTTTTCGAGTTCAGCTGGGTCGTGGGTCCACTTGGTCCAGCTTGTGGCAATGGGCTTAAGGACGAACTCCACATACGAGGCTTGGCCCTGATTCTTGAGCAACTGGGCATATTCATAGTCTTGAATGCCGTCACGGATGGCCTTCAAACGAATTCCCGGAGCAGGTTCGCTGGACGAAATCGGGCCCGGTGGGTAAAGAAAAATCCCGTCACCAGGTCTGGCGACGCCTGGACCGCAAGCGTTGGTGTCCAGATTGTTCCAACTATTGATGGAGTTTCCCGCGGTCCAACTATCGGCG
>DATLVJ010000513.1:0-13386 GCA_035577585.1 Candidatus Limnocylindrales bacterium | reverse complement strand
TTGCAAATGGCCCGTTCATTGTGGCTTCTCCTTTTTCTTTATCTTGTTTGATGCTCTTGCCGAAATTTGAGTATTGGATGCGTACGTGCCTATTTCGGTCTGTACGCAACAACTTCGGTAAGAAGATCCATCAAAGTTTTCAATCGCGCGGAAGTCATGTGAGCAAACTGGCCCTTGTGGAGTTCGCGGATGGGTGCATCCATTCTCTTCAGCAGCTTCAGGCCATCGTCGGTGATTCGTGCTTTTACCACCCGGCGGTCTTCTTTCTGGCGCTCGCGTGAGATTAAGGCCCGCTTTTCCATGCGATCGAGCAGGCGGGTCATGTCCGGGTCGCGGGAGATCATGCGTTCGCCGATGGCGTTGCACGGGAGGCCCTCGGGGCCCGCGCCGCGCAGGATGCGGAGAACGTTGTATTGGGCGGAAGTTACCCCGTTGGCCTTCATTAATTGATCGCCCTGGGAGGCCAGGGAATCGGCGGCCCGAAGCAGAACGACGAAGATCTGGTCTTCGAGGGGAATAGTGAGGGGAGAGTTGGGTTTGGTCCGTAAGCTCATGGGAAGATAATAGTCGTGTAAACGACTATTGTCAAGAGGAAAAATGGAACCCTCGGCAACGGCTCTCCTGCGGAGACGCGCCGCAGGAAAAGCGCCCGCCGCGGACGGCGGCCGCTACAAAGGCGTGAAAAATGGAAGCGGCCGAGGCGGTCCCGCCGTCACAAACTGGAAACTCCGCAAACCTTCTGGGTCATGGCTTGGCTACCGGACGCAGGTGGACTTCGCTGATGAAGCTTTGCGGGCCTTGCGTGGCTACCATTCCTACCGCATGGGCGACGTCTTCCGCCGTCAGCACCTTGCTTGGGTCTTTTGGGCCCCGGCCGCGGAAATCCGTCGCCACGCTTCCCGGACAGATGACGCTCACGCGAATGCCGTGGGCGCGCAGGTCTTCGGCCATGCAACCGGAGAGCCCCTGAAGTCCCCATTTCGATGCGCAGTAGATTCCGCCGCCCGCAAATGTATTTTTTCCGGCCAGCGAACTGATATTGATGATGTCTCCGCCGCGGCGCTGGATCATTCCCGGAATCACGGCGCGCGAGACAAAAAACACGCTCTTCAAATTCGTGTTCATCACCCGGTCCCACTCGGCTTCGCTTTTTTCCTGGATGGCGCCGAAGCCGCCGCCGCCCGTTCCCGCGTTGTTGACGAGGATCGTAATCCCACCGAACTGTTTTTCTGTCGCGTCAACAAGCTCGCGGATCTCTGCCTCCTTCGTTACATCCGCGCGGCGCGCCAGAACTTTCGCGCCGGCCGCCTCCAATTCGCGTGACGCCAGTATTAATATTTCTTCATCTCTTCCGCAGATGGCGATTGCCGCTCCCAGCGCGGCCAACCGTCCAGCGATCGCCTTTCCGATACCGCGGCTGCCGCCCGTGATCAAAGCCACGCCGCCCTGCAAAGGTTTTCCTAATGGGTTTGTACTATTTGCCGCGCTTATGTTGCCCATTTGTATTCCTCCTCGCCTAAGCCACTCTTTTTATGCGAAACTCATCTTATCTCGTTAGGATGCCACCCCAATGAGAATGCCTCGGAGATACGCCGGGGCCCGGGTTTTTGAAACACTCCGCGCAGGACCTAAGCCCTCCGGGTTTTAAAGGTGCAGATCCCGGCTTGCGGTTGGAGAGTGGCTGCACCTATAATTCCAACGTTCCGAAAGAGCACTTCTGGTCCGCAGGGAATGACAGCAGTTCCGTCAGCGGCATTGCCTCTGGCGAGTTACGCAATTTTACATTCATGTATGGAGCGAGGAGATAAGGGATGAGAGCAATTCGTTGGATGGCAAGCCTTCTGCTTCTTGCGGCGATTTTCCTGAGTTGTTCACCGTCTGCCCCGGCGCAGGACGCGGCCGCAGCGGGCGCCGCCCAGCCGAAGTACACGATGGCGGAGTACAATTCCTATCAGGCTGCCGCCGCTGAGAAAAATCCCGCCGCCCAGATCAAACTGCTTGATGATTTTGTAGCCAAATATCCGGCGTCCGCGCTCCTGAATTATATTTATCCGCTCTATTACAAGAACTATTACGCACAGAAGAATTACCCGAAGGCCATCGAGTACGCGGATAAGGCGATCGCGATGGGCGACAAGATCAGCCCGGCGGAGCGCTACGACGCGCACTATGTCCGCGCCTATGCCTTCAACGCAGTTCAGACTCCCGACCCGGAGTCTGCCAAGGCCGCGCGTGCCGCTGCCCTGGCTGGACTGAAGGTGCTGGACCAGCTTCCGAAGCCGGACGGCGTGGACGAGAAGACGTTTGCCGACCAGAAGAAGCAGTCGCTGATCGTGTTCAACGGCACTGCGGCAACCGCCGGTATGGCAGCGAAGGATTACGCGGGCGCGATTGAATCTTATAAGGCTGTGCTGGGTCTCGCTCCGGACGACCTGGTCTCCAATTACAAGCTGGGCCAGGCGTATATGGCCATCGCGCCTCCGCAGCAGCTTGATGCGATCTGGTACTTTGCGCGCGCGGCCACTTCCAAGAGCGCCAACGAGCAGCAGTCCAAATCGGTGAAGGCTTACATTCGCAAGGTGATCGCGAATTACCAGGGTGGAACCGTTTGCGACACTTTGACCGATGCAGAGATGAACGAACTGCTGCAACTTGCGCCGAACTCCGTGGATCGCCCGGCGAGCTACAAACTGGTCAGCTCCGCTGACCTCGACGTGGCGCGCAAGGATATGACGATTGCAACCGTGGTTACCGACCTGAAAGCCGGCGGTGACAAAGCAAAGTTGACGTGGACGGCGGCCTGCGGCCTGGAATTTCCGGACGTTCCGGGGAAGCTGATTGAAAATACCGCGGCAACCGATACTGTCGAGTTGAAGACCGCGTTTGTCACCAGCGATGCAGAGTTTGAAGCGGCCACTACTCCGAACATGGACGTGATCATCAAGAAGACCGATCAGCCGGAAGCCGCCAAGTTGGAGAAGGGCAACCCTGTACGTTTCACCGGCACGCTGCAATCCTACGATCCCGATCCGGCGTTTATGCTGCACTGGGACAAGGCCAAGGTGAATGCGGAAGACCTGCCGAAGGCGGGTCCGGCGAAAAAACCTGTGGCGCGGAAGCCTGCACCTAAGAAGCCTGGGAACTAATTACTACGGATAAAAAGGCGCGATTTATCGTGCCCCTACAAAGAGGAACGGCCCCGACTGATGAGTTCGGGGCCGTTCTTATTTTGGAGTGCGGCAGCCGGAGCTGCCGCTTTTACGGATTCACAAATTTAAGGCCGATGCGAGAACGAGACTCCGTCTCCCCACCTCAGCGCCCCTTCCGTCGCCGGTGGTCCAGCTTGTACTCGGTCATCTTTCTGCTCAGTGTGTTGCGATGAATCCCCAAAAGTTCCGCTGCCCGGCACTGATTGCCGTTGGTTCGCTCCAGAACCCGTTTGATGAAGCGTTTTTCGAATTCCCCGACGGCTTCATCGAACAGAATCCCGCGCTCCACCATCTGTCCCACAAGGCCTTCCAGTTGATCTCTCACGTCCGCACTCTCCGCGCCTGCGAATTTTCTTAGGTGGCCGGCTTACGCGTCCAACTCGCGCCCGACCAGGATGCGATAGGCTTCCCGGTACTTGGCACGCGTTGCCGCAACCACGTCGGGGGACAGGGTGGGTCCCGGCGGCGTCTTCGGCCACCGGATCCGTTCGAGGTAGTCGCGCACAAACTGCTTGTCAAAAGAAGGCTGGGGGCCGCCGGGCTTGTATTCTGCGGCGGGCCAGAAGCGCGAAGAGTCGGGCGTCAGCGCTTGATCGATCCAGATCAGTTCGCCGTTCAGAAGCCCAAATTCAAATTTGGTATCGGCAAGAAGAATGCCGCGTGGCTCGGCGTAGGCGGCGGCGCGACGGTAGATTTTCAGCGTGGTGTCACGGACTTTCTCCGCCAGATCCTGTCCGAGCAGTTCAGCGGCGCGCGCGAAGGAAATATTTTCATCGTGGCCGGTGGCGGCTTTGGTTGCCGGAGTGAAGATTACTTCCGGTAGTTTTTCGGACTCACGCAGTCCCGGAGGAAGCGCGATGCCGCAGACCGTGCCGCTGGCCTGGTATTCCTTCCAGCCGGAGCCGGATAAATAGCCGCGGGCGACACACTCAATGGGAAGCGGCTTCGTTTTTTTCACGACCATGGAGCGGCCGGCCAAATCATCGTTGAATTTGTCAAACGGGACAGGAAAATCCGTCGCGCTAAGAACGTGATTCGGGAGGACGTCCTTCAAGAGATCGAACCAGAAGAGAGAAAGTTGCGTAAGGACACGCCCTTTGTCGGGAATGGGCGTGGGCATGACGACGTCGAAGGCGGAGAGGCGGTCGGTGGCGACAAGCAGCAGGCGATCACCTAAATCATAGATGTCGCGCACCTTGCCCCGCGCCAACGGCGCGATACCCGGAAAATCTGTCTCTCGAATGACTTTTGGTGCAGGACTTGCGTTCACGACACTGTAGCCCCTGATAAAGTGTCCAGCATTCTATCCCACCGTTCGCCGATGTCAATGCGACCCGAAGACAATTCGGGCGAAGAAATGCTTCTGGCAGGTATTGTTTCTTTTAATGAAAAAATGGGGCGAAAGATATTCGCCCCGTGGACCTCAATCTTATTTTTTGCTAAGCCGCGGTGGCGGCTCGACGTTTTGGCGTGTGCTCGGCGTCCCCTTCCCACCTGACGCTGACGAGTTTCGAGACGCCGGGTTCCTGCATGGTGACGCCATAGAGGACGCTGCCGGTTTCCATGGTCTTGCGGTTGTGGGTGACGACGATGAACTGGGTCTGCGCGCTCATGTCGGCAATGAGTCTTGTGAAGCGGCCCACGTTGGCTTCGTCGAGCGGAGCGTCGACTTCGTCGAGGATGCAGAAGGGGCTCGGCTGATATTTGAAGATAGCGATGAGCAGCGCGAGCGCGGTCATCGCTTTTTCGCCGCCGGAGAGGAGCAGCACGTTTTGCAGGCGCTTCCCCGGAGGCGAGGCCACGATGTCGATGCCAGCATCGCCGGAACTGTCTACCTCCGTCAGGCGCATTTCCGCTGTGCCGCCGCCGAAAATAGTGTGGAAGGCGGTGGTGAAGTTGGTGTTGATGGCGGCGAAAGCCTGCTCGAAGCGATCCTTTGTGATCAGGTCGAGTTCCTTGATGGCCTGCTGGGTGTCGGTGATGGATTGCAGCAGGTCGTCGCGCTCGCGGGTCAGGAAAGTGAATCGCAGTTCGCACTCGTTGTACTCTTCGAGGGCCATCATATTGACCGCGCCCATGTTTTCGATTTTCTGTTTCATCTCGCGGTAATTGGCTTCGGCGATGGCGAGTTCCTCTCCGGACATGAAAGCGGTTTCGGAAGCGATCAGGTCTTCCGGCTGGGCGTTGACTTCAGCCAGGCAGGTTTCGCGCAGGTGGGCGCGGTCGGAATCGTTGCGTGCTTTTTCGATTTCGAATTTGCCGCGGGCGTCACGCATTTCCTGGAGCGTTTGACGGGCCATGCGCAGGTGATCTTCGGCCTGGGTTACGTGGGTGCGGCCGGCGTCCCATTCCAGCTCGAGTTCCTTCTGTTTTTCGTCGAGGCGGATTTTTTCGGCGCGGAGGATGCCCAATTGTTGCGTCAGTTCTTCCGACTGGCGGGCCATCGCCGCGGTCTCTTCGTTGATGGACTCTTCTTGCTGCCGGAGCGCCAGTTCGCGGCGCTCGAGGTCCACGCGCTCTTCATCCAGGCGCTTGGCCATCGCTTCGGCCAGTCCGAGCCGCTCGTGCATCGCGGCAAATTCGGCCTTTGCCGCTGAGAGTTCATCCTGTTCGACTTGGACGGCGCCGCGTAGTTGAGCCACCTCGGCGGTGAGACGTGTACCTTCCGCTTCCGCCTCAGAGCGTGATTTTGCCGCCGCTTCGTGTTGGAGTTTTGCCTGTGCCGCACGTTGCTGCACGGATTCGATTTCGCGGCGGACGCGCGTCAGTTCGCCCTGGCAGACGGTGAGGTCGAGGCCGAGGCGAGCGAGTTCGCTTTGCGATTGCTCGTGGCGGTGCTTGGTTGCGAAAAGGTTGCGTTCGGCTTCGCGCTGCTGCCCGGTCAATTCTTCCTGCGCTTGCTCGCCGGCGCGGAGTTCCGCGGCAAGCGTTTCGAGTTCCGCGTGGCTGGCTGCCGCACGATGCTCCAGTTGCATCACTTCGGCGTCGAGGGCGCGGAGTTCGCGTTTCATGCCAAGCGGGCCGGCTTCATCGGGACGCCCGCCGGTGACCGTGCGGCCTTGATAGCAGGTGCCTTCCGTGGTGACGAAGGCGTATTGCGGATATTCGCGCGCGAGCTTTTCCGCGGCGGTGGCGCCATCGGTGAGATAGCCGGACCGGAGGCGGGGTAAGAATTGCTTTGCCGCGGGACCGAGCGGGTCGCGGAATTCCACGAGTTTATCGAGACGCGAGATTACGCCGTCTTCGGAACGGAAATGGACGATGGGCTCGTATTCGTCGAGTTTCAGGTTGCGCAATGAGTCCACGAAGAAGGTAGCGCGGCCACCGACTTCGTTGCGCAGAAGAGAAACGCCGGCGCGGGCGTGGTCGTAAGTTTCAACGACGACGTATTCGAGTTCGTCGCGCAGATATTGTTCGACAGCGGCTTCGTGCTGTTCCTGCACTTCGGCGTAATCCGCCAGCACGCCTACCGCGCGGAAGTCCTGCCCGCCGTGCCGTTCGTTGGCGGCGAAAAGTTTCTGGACGGCTTCGCCGGTGTAGGAGCGGTCGTTCAGAATTTGGGTCAAGGTGGAATGGCGCGCGCGGACCGCGGACAAGTTGTCGCGCAGGGAATCGGCTTCTTTTTGTGTTTTCTCGCGGACCTGCTTCAGTTCCGTTACTCGGGCCTGGATCTGCGTTGCCTGCTTCTGGAGTTCGCCGGCGTGGCTCATGGCATTTTGCCAGTCCTGCGCCGCGCGTTCCGCGTCATCGCGCACCTTGATGGAGCCTTCGAGCAAGGAGGCTTCGCGCTCTTCCTGTTTGCGCATCGATTCCGTCTGGTGAACCAGCGCTTCTTCGGCTTGCTTTTGTTCGCCGTGGAGTCGCAACAGGCTTTCGCCGGCTTGGGCAGCCGCTCGGCGCAGTGCGTCCATGCGGGCTTCGGCTTCGGAAATCTGCGCGGCTCGATGTGTGGCCTGTGCGGTGAGTTCTTCCACGCGCGCGCTGACGGTGATGGAGTCGCGGCGCGCGTTCTCGACGGCCTGGAGTTGCGCGGAGTTGCGCGTTGCCCATTCCGTGTGTTGCGCGGTCAGGGCGTTGCGCTCGAGAGTGATCTGTTCGTTGCGTCCGGCCAGCTCGGAACTGCGCGTTTGATTAAAGGTAATGCGGTTTTCAATGCGGTCGACTTCGAGCGCGGTGTGATTCAGCACGTTCTGATTCTGGCGAATTTCAGCATCCAGCGCATAGATGCGCTGGCTAAGACGATCCTGTTCGGCTTCCTGTTCGTGAATCATCTGTGCGTGCTGGGTCTCGGTGGCGGTCAGTTCGGCCAGGCGCGTTTGCACGCGGTCGGCTTCGGCATCCAGTTCGCGCGCTTTTCCGGCCAGCATCTGGCGGACGATCCCGCGCATCTGGTCGCGAATTTCGGCGTAGCGCCGCGCTTTTGCCGCCTGGCGTTTCAGGGAACCGAGTTGTTTTTCGACTTCGACGACGATGTCGTTCACGCGAGACAAATTCACCTTGGAGGATTCGAGTTTCGCTTCGCTCAGGCGCTTCTTGGTCTTGAATTTTGTTACCCCGGCGGCTTCCTCGATGATGGCGCGGCGCTCCATCGGTTTGGTGGCGAGGATTTGGCCGATGCGGCCCTGTTCGATGATGGCGTAAGAGTCCGGCCCGAGGCCGACGCCCATGAACATTTCCTGGATGTCGCGCAAACGGCCGACGCGGCCGTTGATCAGGTATTCGCTCTGGCCGCTGCGATAGAGGCGGCGGCTGACCACGACTTCGCCGGGTTTGGTCACCAGCGCAGGTTTTTCCGCCTTTTTCTTGCGCTTCAGTTTGAATCCGGATTCGGTCTGGCCCTCGGGCGTTGCGCCGCCGTCCGCGGGATTTTCACCGGCGGCTTCCGTGGCGGAGATCGCACCGTCAATCATTGCGTCCAGATTCTCTGCGGTACTCTGCGGATCCTCTGCGCCTTCTGCGGTTAAGTTTTTGGTTTCCTCTTCGGCGGCGCTCTCCAGCACAAAACGCGCGGCTTCGGCGAGTTCCGGATCTTCCATGGTGATGGTGACCTCCGCCAGGCCCATCGGTGGGCGCTTCGTGGTGCCGTTGAAGATGCAGTCGGCCATCCGCTCGGCGCGCAGAGACTTGTGGCTCTGCTCTCCCAGCACCCAGCTTATGGCGTCGACGACGTTCGATTTTCCGCAACCGTTTGGCCCGACGATGCAGGTGGTGCCGGTGCCGCTAAACGTGACGACGGTGCGTTCGCAGAACGACTTGAAGCCCACAATTTCGACTTTGCGCAGCTTGAGCAAGGTGTCCCCTCTTGTCGTAGCCTACTGCTTCGCGGCTCCGGGTCAATGGAACTTGGCCCGGTGTCCAGCCCCTGATGGCACGCTGCCGGACCAATACTCCTAGAACCCGGCCATTGTGTTCACGTTTCTGATAAACACACCACCAGCGCGAACGAAATCACCCAGGGTTTTTGGCGCGAAGAGAGACGACTTTCCTTTCCTCGGGAGGAGGAGTCTTCACGCAACGCTTCTGCCTGTAACAGACAGAAAGCACACACGTTTGGCAGGTTCTCGGTCAGAGGCCCAGCCGCCTGGCGCTAAGATGGCGGTACGGGAGAAAAGCGTATCACGCGAGTGGGGGTCTGTAAAGCACTACTCTACCTGTTGTGGCCTAATTCTTGGGACCACAATTTCCCCGTGTAGTGGGCCTCGTTCAACCGCCTGGCAACGACACGCAGCCGACGGTAATCCATCACCCAATGATCGTCCTGGAAGAGCCTGGGACGCAGTTCGCGGTCGATTTCGGCGAGCAGTTTCTCACGAACGGCATCGGGCAGACCTTCGACGAAGGCGCTGCCGAACATTTCGAGCCAGTTGCGGAGGCCGCGGACTCCGTCATCGAGCGGGGTGGGACGGTCGAAGAGAGTGGCGTGGGTGACCTCGAAGCCGTGTTTCTCCAGCAGGCCGGCGTATTCAGGGATGCCCGGGTAATACCACGGGTGAGGCGCCGGGCCAGTGAGCCCCAAGCCTTCCCAAGCGTGCCCGACGGCTTTCACGAGTTCATCAGTATTTCCTCTGCCGCCGAATTCGGCGACGAAGCGGCCGCCAGGGCGAAGCAATTTCTTGATGCCAGAAATCACCCGTTCGGGTTCCTTGATCCAGTGCAACGTGGCATTCGAAAAGACCGCGTCAAAAGTTTCATCGAGCGAGATTTCCCGCGCATCCATCACTTCGAATCGCAGCGCAGGATATTTTTCCTTGGCCTGGCGGATCATTTCCGGTGAGCGATCGACGCCCACGACATCCGCGCCGGTTTCCGCGATTTTGGCTGTCAGGTGGCCCGTGCCACAGCCGAGGTCCATGATGCGTTCGCCGGACTGTGCGTTCAGCAACTCCAGAACTCCCGCAGCAAGTTTCCAGACAAAAGAATGCTTGTCATCGTAGAGTCCCGCGTTCCACTTGGCCTTTTCCGCCATGCTAGGCTCCTCCCATTTCGAGGACGGCTCCCGTTTCCGTTACCAGGGTTTCGCCCTGCACCAATTTTACAATCGCACGGGCCAAGCTCGCATTGGATACAGGAAAAGTCCCGGAGCCGTCGGTCCTCGTGTAGGGCAATTCATGAACTCCAGGTGTGACACCCTCGATAGCGGCCTCGATGGGCGAGCCATCGTCCAGCTGGCCTGAAAAGTTCCACACGAGCTGCCCGCTCGACCGGGCGATTTTCATTTCCTTTATTTTTCGCAGCCGCCTTGGCTTTCCCTGGTGCCACAAGATGGCGTTTCGAAAGACCAGGCCGAGTGGCAAGTCATACACCAAAGCTTCCAGAGTGCTACCGCCACCATCGGACTGGGGAAAATAGGCGTGCATCCAGCGCCAATAGCTTCGGTGGCGGTAGCCGCAGTTGTGGCCTTGCACGCCGAATCCCAGTGGCTCGCCGGAGAATGTCTTTCCGTCGAAGTTAATCTCACCGGCAAAGGCGGCGTCGGAATTCGGCGAGCGGGAAAAGCCGATCCAGCCCTTATCGCTGAGCGTCGCACCAAAGTGCGAGTGGATGCCCAAGTTCCAGGAGAGGCTGTGGCCGTCCGCGTGAACATTCCCCCAGCAGCGGCCTTCTTCAATGCCGTTTTTAGCCGTACGGCAATGGAAGGGAACTTGTCCTCGCGCGCTCAAGTCCAATTGCTCCTCCGGCATTTCGACAATGAAAGTTTGCGGTGCGGCGCCGCGAGGAAACCACGTGGCCCATACCTGAAAATGCCGGCGAGGCGAATGTTCCGGTGCAATCTTAATGTTGTTCACAAACAAATAGCGGAACCACCATGCGCTGCTGCCGTCCGCCAGTCCGCACCGCACGAACCAGACTTCGTAGCGACGCCGCATGGCCGGCGTCGAGTAGACAGCGTTGAGTTTTGCGTGATCCAGAGGCAACTCCTGTGGCGGTGTTTCCTGTTATCTGATCGCTGATCGCCGTTAACCCCGCAGGGATAGCAGCGATCAGATAACAGCGATCAGGATGGAGGATAACGAACTTCGTTCACTTCGCGTTCTTCAAATATTTGTCAAACCACGCGACCATGCGCGTTTGCATGTCGACGCGGTGCTTGGCTTCCTGCAGGCCGTGGGGTTCGCGCGGGTAGACTACGAAATCCGTGGGCACGTTGTAGCGCTTCAGGCCGCGGTAAAGTTCCTGGCTCTGGCCGATCGGGTCGATTGGATCGGCTTCGCCCTGCAGGATGAGCGTAGGGGTCTTGGCGTTTTTCACATAAATGAAAGGCGAGCTGTTCAAAAATCGCTCGGGATGCTCATAGGGAGTTCCGAAAAACCACTCATCCTCCGCCGGCCCGTTTTCCGTGCCGAATTCGGAGATCAGGTTTGCCATGCCCGCGCCGGAGACCGCAGCCTTGAAGAGATCGGTTTGCGTCACGGCCCACTCCGCCATATATCCGCCGTAAGACCAGCCGCCGATGCCGAGGCGTTTGGGATCCGCGACTCCCTTCGTGACCAGATCTTCGACGCCCGACATCACATCCTTGAAATCGGCGCCGCCCCAATCGGCGCGATTCATCTCCAGAAATTTTTCGCCGTAGCCGATGGAACCGCGCACGTTGGGATACAGCACGGCGTACCCGCGAGCTACCAGCAACTGGCCCCAAATGTCCACGGAGTCGCGCCAGTTTGAGGTGGGTCCGCCGTGTACGAGGACAATGGCGGGAAGTTTCGATTTGCCATCGTAGCCCGCAGGCTTCAGCAACGCGGCATCAATTTCCAGGCCATCGAAAGACTTGTATTTGTAAAATTCCGGCGCAATGAATCCAAGCTGCTTCAACGAATCGTTCAGGTGCGTGACCTGCCGCGCCTGGCCTGCCGCTTCCTGCAGCCAGAGCTCTGGCGGCGCCACGCTGGTTTGTCCGACAAACGCAATTTCCCCGGCGGGCGACACATCAAATTCGCCCGGATTTGCCGGCGGATCCGGCAAATCTTTTCTTTCCCCCGTGCCGGAATACACTGCGAATTTACTTCGAAAACCCTCGGCATAAACAAGCGTCACGGAACCGTCTTTAGCCCAGTGGTAATTCCCGACCGGGCGGTCGAGGCTTGCGCCGGTGAGGTTGCGCGCCACCCCGCGTTCGGGCCCGATCAGCCAGAGATCGTGGGGATTCGGCCCGTCGTCGCGCGCGGCCGCGAAGCTTACCTGCTTGCCGTCCGGCGAGATTCTCAAATCATTGATCGGGCCGTGGGGCGCGCGGAGTTCGTCCATGCCGCCGCGTAGCCATATGGAATAGAGGCCGCTGGTAAATTGATCGGACGCAGGCTTGTTGGTGGCTATCACCACGATGCTCTGGCCGTCGGGCATCCATTTCAACTCTTCGACTTTCCAGGTTGCCGGTGTGACGGCGTGCTCCTCTTTCTTCATCAGGTTCAGGATGCGCAGGCGGGGTTGCTTGGTGTCCTTGTCCACGACGTGCGCATCGTCTTTATCCTTGATCTTTTTTTCTTCCGCATCGGATTTGGCGTCGGGCGCAATGTAGGCGATGGACTGGCCGTCGGGCGACCAGGCGAAAGCGCTGACGCTGGCTTTGCCCTTGGTAACGGCTGCGGCTTCACCGCCCGCCATGCTCAGGATGTAGATTTGCTGCTCGTCGCCGCCGCGATTGGAAAGGAAAGCCAACTTTGCCCCATCGGGCGACCAGCGCGGCCAGGTCTCCGACTTTTCCGAATAGGTAAACTGGCGCACGGCGCCGCTCTTTTTGTCGTAGAGCCAGATGTGGCGAATGCGTTTCTCACCCTTCAACGGCTCGCTGACCACAAAGGCGACGCGCTGCCCATCGGGCGAAAATTGCGGATCCTGCACGCTGCGCATTTCCAGAAAGTTATCTGGGCTGAGAATTTTCTTTTGTTCCGGCGCCGGAGCCGCCGCAGATTGCGCGGCTTTTTCCTGCGCGCATAGCGAACCAGTCGCCAAAACAGCGATTCCCAAACAAGCCGCCACATGCTTTTGCATCTGCGATTTCCCCCGAGTCTGCGCTTCCAGATGGAATCTCTCGACTGTATTCGCCCCCGGTGAAGGCTGTCAATCCGCGAAGCGTCGTGTTTTGCCACAAATTTTGCGCGCCTAACCCGTCGGAATGGGTATACGATAAAAGTCCGTATGGGAGGAATGACATGGCCAAAAAGACCACACTCAAGGATGTTGGCAGAAAAGTAGGCGCGGCGCTGGGCAAGGCAAATAAGGAAGCGCACCTGCGGGCGCGCAAGGTGTCGGCAGCCAGCAAGGTGGCAAAAGAAGAACTGAAGGATATCTCCAAGCGGGTTGAAGCGCTCAAGAAGCAGCTGGAGAAAACGGCCAAGCGGCTGAAGTCCGCCTTGAACTGATTTTTCGCCACTCAGGCTTAAGACAGGTTCCCGACATCCAACGCGAGGTCAAAAAATAACTTGGCGCTGACGCCGAAAGAACTTCTCCAGGAACTGCAACGCTATGCCGCCGGCGCTCCCGCGGCGAAGGCCCTGATGGAGCAGATCGCCAAGCGGCTTCACGAAAACATGGCCCGTTACAACTGGGTGGGCTTCTATCTGGTTGATCCGGCGGACGCCGGCTACCTGATCGTCGGCCCGTACGCCGGCAGTTTTACTCCCAACGCGCGCATCCCACTCAGCAGGGGACTTTGCGGCGCCGCGGCCAGCAGCGGCCA
>DATLVJ010000512.1:0-8794 GCA_035577585.1 Candidatus Limnocylindrales bacterium | reverse complement strand
GGAGTCGTCGGAGTTCTCGGGGGCCTGATCGGTTTTCTTGTTTCTTTTTTTATGGGTGCGTTCAGCGGCAAGGCGGCGTTCCTCTTCTTCACGGTAGTCGAAGGGAGGAGTGGACAAGGCAATGTTGAAGTCGCCAGCGGCGAGGTAATAGGGGCGAGGATCAAATTTCTCGCCTCTGAGAGCGTCCTTTAGACCCTCGACGGGATAAGGAGTCAAGGGCTCAACGGGCAACAGCGAAGCAGGGGGCAGAGTGGCTTTTGCGCGGTTCTGCTCCAGCAGGGCCAGGGCTTCTTCGATGCGCACGATGCCAGAGACACCCGGGCCGCTGCCGCCCCGCGTGCCGAAGGTGGTAAGGCCGATTACCTGGCCGGCGCCGTTGAAGAGAGGGCCGCCGGAGTTCCCTGGATTGATATTGATGTCCGAAATGATGGTGTGCGGTTCGACCTTGCTGACGATACCGGTGGTGATGATTTTGTCGAGGGTGAGGGGGCTGCCGATGGTGAACACGCGCTCACCTTCCTGGACCGGGGGCTTTCCAGAGGTGACACGGAAGATGGGTGCCGGCGATGCGTTCGGCAAAGCCGCAAGATTCACCGCCAAGAGGGCGACATCCTTTTGAGCGTCGGCCGCGATCAGACGGGCCTGGATTTTGTGCTCACGATCGAACTGCACTGCCAAATATTCCGAATTGCCGACGACGTGCTGGTTGGTGAGAAGCAGTCCCTTGCTATCCACGAAGAAGCCCGTGCCGTGGCCGGATTCGCTGATGACGGTGACAACGGTGTTCTTCAATCGCTTGAAATGTTCGGTGAGGTCGCCGGTGCCGGAGCCTTCGCTTGAGCGGGCGGAGGGCGGCGCGGAAATATCCTCGGCCTTGGCATTTTCGTTGGTGAGATCGATATTTTCCTGAGCGCCGGTAATGTTGACGGAAACGCTCCAGGTAAACGAACGGCCACCCAGTTCGGCGGGTTTGGGGGTCGTGATCGTATATTTTCCGGGAGGAAGCTGGGCTTCCACCGTTCCGTCAAGGCCGGTCTTGACCTCAATTGATTTGGCGCCGCTCTTGAGGGACACGAGCAAGAAGGGGACCGGTTTCTGATTCAGGTCGCGATCGACAAGGATCACGCGAAGATGGACCTTGACCAGATCAGGCCGAGCCTGCAGGGCAAGAGAGAAAACCAAGAAAAGCACGGTGAAGCGAAAGAGGCGAATCATGGGTACCTTTCCCGAGGAGAATGGAACATCGTCATGAAAATGATCAGTTGGCGTGCAGGAAGGTTCAATGAGAAGAGGGTTTGTAAAGGGTGAATGAGTTAATTGCCCCAATGGCCAGTTGTGGTGGGGGAACGGGAATCGTCGAGGGGGTGGAAAGTGAATTCCGCCGGTGGATTGCGGAAGCGGATGGCGCCGAATTGCGTCTAAGGAGGCGAGGAGGGTTTATGAAAATTAATGGACGTCGTGCGTTTGTTTCTGCTGGGGTGCTGTGGATGACGGTTGTGGCTACAGGGGCACAGGGGGCTCCGGCAGAGGCTGCCGGAGAGTATGCAAAACATTTTGAGGCGCTGCAGAAACTTTCCATTGCGGTGGCGGAAGCGATGCCTGCGAAAGAGTACGGATTCCGGCCGCATCCGGAATCGATGGATTTTGGGGCGTTGATGTCGCACATTGCCACGACTAACTATCAGTTTTGCGCGGGGCTGAAAGATGACAAAACCCCGGGGCTGCCCACGCCCACGGAGAAAGAGGCTGTGGTGAGGTTTCTGGCGGATTCGTTTACGTATTGCGGGGAGGTGATCCCGAAGCTGACGGAAGAGCAACTGAGCAAGGCGCACAACTCGCCGGATGGGCACTTGCCAGGGAGGGAGATCCTGCTGGCGATGTACGTCCATGTGGCGCATCACCGGGGACAGGCAGAGATTTATTTGCGGGATAAGGGGATCCGGCCACCGTCATATCAGATTTGAAAATTAAACGAAGAGGTGGCGCGGGGCGGCCGGTTAACGGAAATGACTAGCGTCAATTGCAAAGTGTTCACTATTGGACAGTTGGGCTGGATTGGGTGAATTAAACTCCGTTCACGGAGCGACCGGGAAGTTGCAGCACCTCCTCTCATTCAACCGAGAATTGAGAGGCGACCGATGCCGGATCCGGGAATGGAAATTTCGCCCAAATGAAAATTCTGCTGTATAACCCCGACAACGGCGTGACTCGCAATTTCATGCCGCACCTCTGGATGTTTCTGCTGCGAGCGCTGACGCCACCCGGGCATGAAGTAATCCTGATCGATGGGAACGCGCAGCCGATGGACGAACAAGGGATAGCTCGTTATGTACGCGAGCAGGGGATTGACCTGGTTGGCATAGGAGCGATGACCAGAATGATCGCCAAGGCTTATCGGATGGCGGACGCGGTGCGCGCCGTTGGCGTAAAGGTGGTGATGGGCGGCCCGCACGTGACGGAGATGGCGGATGAAGCGCTGGGCCGCGACGGCGGGGAACGGCATGCGGACGCGGTGGCGCTTGGCGAGGCGGATGAAACGTGGCCGAGAATCGTGGAAGATGCCGCGCGCGGAACGTTGAAGGATTTGTATGCGCCGGTGGACGATTTTGGTCAGGAACGCAAACCAGCGCTGCAGCCGTATCCGGAAATTCCATGGGACAAAATCGATCTGAAGCAGTTCAATGTGCTTCCCCGCGTGCTGCAGCCGCTGCTGAAGCGGGCAGGCGAGGGTTGGGGCACGTTTCGAATTATTCCGGTAGAGTCCGGGCGCGGGTGTCCGTACGGGTGCGAATTCTGCACGGTGACGGGATTTTTTGGCGACTCCATCCGCTTTCGCAGCAATGAGAGCGTGGTGAACGAACTTTTGCGGCTGAAAGCGAGGGCTCGGGAAGAGGGCGGCCAAATTGCGGTATTTTTCATTGACGACAATTTCGCGATCAACGTGAAACGGACGAAATCGCTGCTGCGGGACATCATCGCCGCGAACGCCCAGGTGCACTGGGTGGCCCAGATCAGCGCCAATCTGCTGCGGGACGAGGAACTGGTGGACCTGATTGCGGCGGCGGGGGGCAAGTGGATCTTCATCGGGATGGAATCGATCGATCCGGCGAACCTTGCGGATGTGAAAAAGGGATTCAACAAGCCGGGAGAATATGCGGTGGTGTTGGACCGATTGGCGCAGCGCAATGTTTTTGCAATCACCTCTTTTATTTTTGGAATGGACAATGACACGCCGGGGGTGGCAGAGCGAACGCTGAAGGAGATTCGGACGTGGCCCCCGGGATTGCCGATTTTTGGTTTGATGACGCCGCTGCCGGCGACGCCGCTGTACAAGAGACTGGAAGCGGCGGGGCGGTTGACGCGTCCGAAGCACTGGAAGGAGTTTATTCCGTTTGCGATGGCGCATACGCCACTGAAGATGAGCATTCAAGAAGCTCATGCGGAGGTGCGCATTGGATGGGAGAGTTCTTACAGTCCCGAAGCCATTCGGACGGCCGTGGAATCCGTGGGCCACAAGCCGCTGGGATACCGGATTAATATTCTGATTGCTCGTCTGTGCTTCCGGGGAATCTATTTTCCGCAAATGGGGCGTTTCGCGTGGCTGAAGGCGATTTTGGAAAACAGGCGCACGATCTTTAAATTGGTTCGTGAAGGATTCTCGGGCGGGTTGCGATCCGCGTCGCCGAACGTCACGGTTCCCGTCATTGCCGATCCGCAGAACTGAAACGGAGATTTCTCCGGAAGAAAAGAGTGAGGCGCGATCTGCAGGTGCAGGGCAGGGATAGCTCCAGGAGCATTGGATGAAAGCGCGCTTGATCATTGGCAGCGAAGCGGATTACCTGCAGGCGCACATGACGTTTCTTGTGGGCAAGCCTCGTGTGGGGCATCCGACGTCCCCTGATCCGAAACAGCGAGTAACCGCACTTTTGAAAAAATGGGTTTTGCAGAAGATGCGGGCGTGAAGCCGCGGCGGATTCGGCCGCAGAGGTTCATGAGAATGGACCAGGCGCGGGGATTCGCTGCACGGGTGTCTAACTGTTGGGAAACTGAAGAGAAAGCTGAAAAAGAAGAACCCCGCCTGGGATGCAGGCGGGGTTCTTGAGATTGAGGTTTAGGGCGACTGGTTAAGCGTTCAGGGCGCGACGGCTGGCCATAGCGCCGAGGGCGAGCAATCCCGCGCCGAGCATCAGCAAAGAGCTCGGTTCAGGAACGTTGGTGGTTGTCACGATGCCGGATTCGGTGAAGGGCACGGCCCATGCCTCTCCCTTTCCGCCTAATGCGCTATAGTCCACACCGATTGCTGCGACATAGGAACCGACTGGAAGGTTGCCGGTGAAGTCGAGCAGATCGTTCGGCGCAAAGGTGTTGGTACCAATGGAAAAGGTGAAGACGTCGTATCCAGTGATGGTGACGCCAAACAGCGGAGCAAGGTTCCCCTGCAAGGCAGAGTTGGGGCAACCACTTCCACCGGTGGTACCAACGTCGCACGCCACCATATTCCCAAACTGGAAGGAATTATTGGCGAAAGGACCGAGCCCGATAAAGCCGTACAGGTCTCCGGAGGTCATTTCTCCCTGAGATACTGCACCGCCGACGGAAACCGTGCTCTGGGTCCCACCTGGATAGGTAGCATACATGGTGGCGGTACCGCCCACTGTGGGTGAGTTGGTGGAGCCAGTGTAAACCGGAGTGGCGATGAGAAGATAGAACGGGTCGCCGATCGGGAGCTGGCTGGAATTGGTGTTGGGGTTGTAATAAATATCGAAAGCTGTGGCACTGATGGTATTGGGGTCGGCGCCACAACCTGTGGCGCAACTGGTGCCGGCTCCGGGACCTATGTGGAGATCGGCTGGGTCCTCGAGCTGGGCCGAGGCGTTCCCTGCGAATGCCAGAGCCAAGAGCAGGACGCCTAGGACTGGTAATAGTGTCTTACGCAAATTTCACTCTCCGTCTGCGGATAGATTAATACTCGATGGGAGTAGAGCAATTGACTGTCCATATGGACAGGGGGTGAAGGGATTTTGACAGGTTTTTATGTCTTGTTAATTCAACGATATACGGACGGCAGACTCGGTGCAAGGTGGGGCGTGGCCGTTCGGCTATGGAGAGCAAAGACAGGTTTGTGCATTTCGGGTGAGTTCGAGCTAAAACTTTGCACATTGAATTTTGGCCGATTGGTACCCCGGAACCGGCAATTTTGAGGCTCGCGGACGTTCAGGCTTGGGCTAGGATGGGTGCCACCGGTGAGCGATTTCTTCGGCGAGAGTTCGCGGTGAGGAAAGAGATGCGGCGAGGACAGGGAGGACAGGGAGGACAGAGATGATTGTAACGACGGAATATGTGGACATCGCGTTGGCCGGCTCGCCGATGCGGACGTTTGTGGCGGCGCCGAAGGCGGAGGGGACGTATCCGGGGATCTGGTGCTATTCGGATATTTTTCAGCTGACGCCGCCGCTGCTGCGTTGGTGCGTGCGGCTGGCGGGGTATGGATTTGTGGCTGCGGCGCCGGAGATTTACCGGCGGATTGAGCCGCCGGGAACGGCGATTGCATTTGATGATGCGGGGCGGACGCGCGGCCTGGGCGATGCGGCGAAGACTCCGGTGGCGGATTTCGACGCGGATTGCCGGGCGGGGCTGGACTGGCTGGGGAGACATCCGAAAGTGGCGCCGGGAAAAATTGGGGCGGTGGGATTTTGTATTGGCGGGCATTTGGCGTTTCGGGCGGCGTTTCAGCCGGATGTAAAAGCGACCGTTTGTTATTACGGGACAGGCATTCATGATGGGAAGTTGGGGAAGGATGCGGATGCGGGATCGCTGGGGCGGGCTCGAGAAATTCGCGGGGAATTGTTGATGATTTTTGGGACGCAGGATCCCCATGTCCCGGAGGCGGGGCGGGGGACGATTGACGCGGCACTGAAGAATAGCGGGGCGCGGTATCGGATTAGTTTGTATCCGGCGGAGCATGCGTTTACGAGGGATGAAGGGCCGCGGTTTGATCCGGAGGCGACGGATTTGGCGTTTGGGGAGATGATTGGGTTGTTCCGGAGAGTTTTTCAAGCATAAGAACGTCCCGCCGCGGACGGCGGGCCCTACAGTTCGGCAGCTATCCAAAGCGAAAATTTGTGCGGGCGGGTGTCGATTTGGGGGTGGTGTGTTCGATTAACAGGTAGAGGGCAGCGGGAATGAGGAGATGTTTTATGGGGAAGCGAAAAATCAGGGCGGGAATTGCGGCGGTTTTGGCTGGGGCGGTGTTATTTAGTCCATTGGTGTGCGGGATGAGTTGCTTGGAAGCGCACGTGAGCAGGGCAAGTGCGGGGGCAGAAATTGTGCGACCGGCTGAGGAGTTGGTGGCGGGGTTTGTGGAGAGTGCGGTGGTTGGGTGCGTGTTGACGCATGTTGCGTCGAAAATTGATTGGACGGAACGGGTGGACGTGGAGGAGTTGGTTCGGGTGGGAGTTGAAGCGTTGCGATTTTTCGGCCGAATCTGGCAAGGGTAATGTGGGAAGAAGTGTTGCCATGGTCCCTCCGCTCCATGGCCGACGCGCCAAACTTCGGCGCTGAAGAAAAAGTCGGCCTTTCCGGTCGGGATGACGGAGGTAAGAGGGGAGTAACCCAAGAGCACAGGCTGAAGTTTGTGCTACGGAGGGCGGGGCAAGCCCCGCCCCTACAAGGGCTGGAGAAAGATCGGAGCACAGGCAGGAGTACCTGTGCCACTGGTCAGTGGGTTAGGCCGCGGGTGCGGGTGGGGATGGGCGGGGTGTCGGAGGACTCGAAGTTAGTTGGGCCGGGATGCTGGGCGTGGAAGTCGGGATGGGTTTCGAGGAGGCGGACGCAGCGGTTCCAGCGGAGGATGCTGTCGTCATTGCCGACGGGGCGTATCTTTTCGGCTTCAGCGAAACATTCGAGGGCTTCTTCGACGAGAGGAAGCAGAATGTGGGCGGCGCAGCCGGTGCGGAGCTGGGCTTTGGCGCGGCGTTCGAGGAAGAGGCCGGTGTAGTAGAAGCGCTCGTAGGGATCGCGCAAGGCCTGGAAGATGGAGCGGCATTCCTCGTAGCGATCGCCGGTGATGCCGAGGAACTGGTCGGTGATGGAGAGGCCGAGCATGCGGCGGGCCAGCTGCTGCTCTGGATCAATGGCGAGGATGTCGCGACAGATGGATTCGGCTTCCTCGGGCTCGTTGAGGTAACGGTAGAGTTCGACCTTGGCGAGGGCTTCGGGGATGCCTGCTTTGGAGATGGACTTCAGTTGGTGTTCCATGGCGCCTCACTTACGGGGCGGTTCCAGCCCTGAGCATATTGAAAGAATCCGATCCTTTAAACAAAATTCCACAACAAATAACCGGCGACGAGAGTGCCGACGACCGCCCCGCCGTAACAAGCGGCGGCGATGACTTCGTTGAGATGCTTGATTTGGAGGCCGTCGTAAAGGGTGTAGCGAATGCGATGGGCGGCGTGGAAGAGCGGGACGGAGCAGAGAACGAAGAGGTAGAGCCGCACGAGAGGAAACGCAAGGAAAGCGGTGACGCTGGCGAATTCCGTGGTTTTGGTCCAGCCGAGAGGAGTGGCGATTCCCAGAACGAAGAGGTGGATGGGGATAAGAAAAGCGGCGACGACACCGCCGGCGCTGAAGAGGATCCAGAGGAGCGGTTCGATACGAAGTTTGGTTGGTTGAGCGTCCATTAGATTTTCTATCCTCCTCGAATCCATCCCTTTAAGTGGAGTTCGGTCAAAGAGTTTCCTCAGGGGCTAAAGCCCAATTTTTCGCGGGGCCAATGTCGGAGCTAAAGCTCCGACCCCCAAAACCATTTATGAGAAAGCTCCGAGTCTTTTGTCCTCTCATTCTCGCATTAGAAGCCAGGCGATTACGGCGGAAATAACCAGCCAGGCCGCGAAATTGGGGCCGGAAATCAGGAAGCCGGGGACTTTTTTTCCGCCGACGCGGATGGACATGGCGCGGGCGGAAAGATTGAACCAGGTGATGGAATGATAGACGACGAAGAAAAAACTGATGATGTTCAGCGCAAGGACACAGGGATTTTTCAGGAATTCCAGAAAATCGGCGTAGGCGTTGGGGCCCCGGGACGCGGAATAGATCTGCATGAGCGTGAGGACGACGAACCAGGCGATGAAGACGCTGCTGATTTCGCGCAGAACGAAGCGGAGATATTCCCAGCGCTGGAGCCACCAGTAGGTGGAGACGCGCTTGCGATACCAGCGCGGGTGATTGAGGGTGTAGGGGGTTGGGGCGGCCGCGGATTTCATTTTACAATCCTCATATTCGAGGGCCTCATTTACCACCCCAGGGCATCAAGACGGATTTCGCCCAGTCGAGGGCGGCGGTGAGTTTGTATTGCTGGATTGCGCCGGCGGGATCGACGTGCTTGGGGCAAACGCGGGTGCATTCGCCAACGAAGGTGCAGCCCCAGATGGAGTCGTGCTGGGAGAGAACGGGGAAGCGATCCTTGGCGCCTTGATCGCGGGAGTCGAGATTGTAGCGCTGGGCAAGCGCGATGGCGGCGGGGCCGGAGAAGAGCGGGTCGAGGCCGTAGACTGGGCAAGCGGCGTAGCAGAGCATGCAGTTGATGCACATGCTGTACTGCTTGAAGGCCTCGAGTTCCTCGGGAGACTGAAGGTACTCGCCTTCGGAGACGGGCTTTTCGTCTTTACGGATGAGCCAGGGCTTCATTTTCTGGAGCTTGCGCATGAAGTCGTTCATGGCGATGACGAGATCGCGGATGACGGGAAAATTGCGGAGCGGCTCGACGCGGACTGGTTGGGGGGCGTAGTCGGCGAGG
>DATLVJ010000511.1:0-7368 GCA_035577585.1 Candidatus Limnocylindrales bacterium | reverse complement strand
AGCCTTCATTCTCGTCCGTTTCTGCGGCGTCTCATGACAACCGTCCGTAGCGCCGTCTGCGGTACGGTCGCGTGTTCTCAGATTGGCTGGGACCTCCTAACTTAGCAGGCTTCCAGCCGCTCAGATAGAGGCTATTCTTCTGGCTAATACACAGTCACTAAGCGCACCGGTACCCTTTGACCGGAGGCTTTGGAATGGATGATAGACCCGCAGCGCGGGGTTCGGCGCCATTTTTGGCAGCTGGTATGCTTTCAGTTACTTAGGCTTCTTGCCGCCAGTCTCTTTGAATCTCTGCACCAGGGCTTCCCGGGTAAAGTAATCCGCCGGCAGCGGTGGATTGATCTGGCAGCTGTCGTAGAAAACCTGGAAGATGCGGCGGCCATCACGTTCTCGCGTGACCTGCATGGGCACCTGGATGCCTCCGTTCGGCCGGTAGTTCGTGAAAATCGATACGTCCTCGCGCTGCTGGCCGGTGTTATCGTCTTTCACACGGACTACGCTGCGAACCAACAGATGCGTTGATTTGTCCACCGCAAGGCGATACACGCGTTGCTCCTGGTCCGTTATTTCCACCCAATCCACTTCCCGCAAATCCACCGTGTCGCGCCCGCCCCAGCGAAAATCCAACTGAGGATCCTTCAGGCTCAGGCGCAGCAGATTATCCGAACTGCGCCTTACCGCGTCCTGAAATTCCGCGACCGTATCTTCCGGCATTTCGGATACTCCTCCGCGGTCCATTGTCCAGCCGTGCTCCCCGCTGAAGAGCGTGATCACCAGTCCGCCGTGCGACAAATCCAGTTCCTGTACGCCGATCATGTAACCCAAAAGCGTATTGCGCCCGTGCGCGACGTAGTCCGTGCGATTTTTGTCCGGGAATTCCCAGGAATCCTTGAACTGCACGTAGCCCGCCAGCGCGCCGTTGTGCCCAATCGCCGCGCGCCGTCCATCGCATTGCCGCTCCCGCATATCCAGATACAGCGGCCCGCCCATCCCCTCAATCAATTGAGCCAGGATTTGCCGGGCCTTGGCCGCGCTGGCTTCCGGCGCCACCATGTCCGGATTCTGCGCGCGCACCGCGAGCGGCGCCAAAAGGAAAGCCGCCGCCAGCCACGCACAATTAGTTTTGCGGATTAACCGCACAACACCGCGCCTCCGTTGACGTTCAATATTTCGCCGGTCATGAAATTGGAAAGATCGGAAGCCAGGAAAAGCATCGGCCCGGCAATCTCTTCGGGAGTTGCCGCGCGTCCCAGCGCAATCGCGGAAGCCGCCATCTTCTGCCCGGCCTTGGTGCTCAGGACCGCGTTTGACATGTCCGTCGCCACCCATCCCGGCGCCACGCTGTTCACCAGAATTCCGTGGCCTGCCAATTCCGTTGCCAGCCCCTTTGTCAGGCTGATAATGCCGCCCTTCGAAGCGCCATAGTGCGTGTGAAGCGATTCGCCGCGCTGCCCGGCCGTCGAGCTGATGGGAATAATCTTTCCGCTCTTTTGCTTGATCATGTGCGGCACCGCGAAGTGAATCACGGAGTACACGCTTTTCAGATTGATGCGCATCATGTCGTCCCACTGCTTCTCGGTCATTTTTTCGATGGGCAAATCTTCCAGGTTCCAGACGCCGGCGTTCGGCACCAGAATGTCCAGGCGGCCCAGGCGCTTGATGCTGTGCTCGACCAGTTTGCCATTGTCAGCGTGCTTGCCCACGTCCGCTTTAAATGCCTCCACTCGCGTGCCGTGTTTCCCGGCTTCCTGTTCCACTTGCTTGGCCGCTTCCTTTGCCGAGTTGTAGCTGAACACCACGTCCGCGCCAGCTTGCGCAAATAACCTGACCGCTGCCGCTCCGATGCCGCGCGAGCCTCCTGTAATCAGTGCCGCCTTCCCCGCCAATGAAATCATGATTCCCCCATGTATGATTCATAAACCCGTTCGCCAGGTTGGTCGGCGCTTTTAGCGCTTTCCAGCTGGAATCTTGTGTGCCGCGCGGGCCGCGCCAACAAATTCGCTGAACAATCGCTCCGCCAGCGGGTCGCCTTCCATGCGTTCCGGGTGCCACTGGACACCGGTCACCCAGTTTCCGTCTCCGGTCCATTCCACGCTCTCGACAATTCCATCCGGTGAACGGCCAGTGATCATTAATTGCCGCCCGGGCTGCTCGATCGATTGGTGATGCGAGCTGTTGACCACCGCTTCCCGGGCTCCCGCCAGGGTCGCCAGCCGGCTGCCGGGTTCAAATTGGGTGGGATGGCGCGGGTCGTCGGATGGTTCGGGCGTTAAGTCCTTGCGGCGGTGCGGTACATTCGTTCGAAGTTCGCTCTGCAGGTCCTGAATCAGCGTACCGCCCAGATACACGTTCAGGAGCTGGCAGCCGTAGCAGATGGCCAGGACGGGCTTCTTCTCTGCAAACGCGTGGTCAAGGATCGCCCGGTCGGTCTGCTCGCGCGGTTGGTCGGCAGGCTCGGACTTGCCCGTGTTGCCGCGGCCGTATTCCTCGGGCGCGACATCCGCGGGGCTGCCGGGTAGCACAAAGCCATCTAGCGTAGGCAGGAGGGTCTGCAGGCCCTGGGAATCAGCCAGCGACAGCTCAACTGGCTCGCCCCCGGCCCGTTTGACCGCCTCCGCGTAATAGCGGTTCTTTCCCTGCCAGGGGAGCAGGCTACCCCGGCCTTCCTCGGACGTGCGCCAGGGGATGCCGATGCGGGGCCGGTTGGGACCATTGGGACTCATGGAACCCAGCATCGTAGCATCCCGCCAAACCCCGCGGCAACCGGCCCGGATGGCAGGCTTCAGACCAGTTCACAGATGGCTCAATAGCCAATGTAACTGGACTTTAGATTAGGCGGTGGACTTAGCCCCGCCAAATGTGGTCGTATCTAGCCGTTCAAATTCAAACCATCGGTGTTCGCTCGCAGAAACTCAAGGGGAGGATGAACTTATGAAATCGAACTACAAGCTGGGGGTGGCAGTGCTGGCAGGAATTTCGATCGGTGTTGCCGGCGCGCATGCGATTCATGCGCAACAGGTCAAGACGCCGCCCGGCTACGTCATCGCGGAAGTGGATGTAACAGACCCCGAAGCTTTCAAGAAGTACGCAGAGAAGGTGCCGGCAACGGTGGCGGCTGCCGATGGCCACTATCTGGTGCGCGGCGGCAAAATCCAAGCCGTCGAAGGTGAAGCGCCCAAGCGCATCGTGGTGATCGCCTTCGAAAGCGCGGAAAAGGCGCATGCCTGGGAGTATTCGCCAGCCTACGAGGCCATCAAGCCGATCCGCCACAGCGCCGCCAAGAGCCGCATCTACATCGTCGAGGGTATCGCCGCCCAATGAAGGCTCAGCTCGACTAGTTCTAAATGTCCGGCAACCCAACTAATCGGGAGTTGGCCCTTGCTGAGGGTCAAATCAGATTCATGGCGGCAACGTAGCGGAATCGCAGCCTGTTTAGACAAATCTCTGCTGCCCAAGTGTCTTACTAATGAGATCGTAACGTGCACCGAAGCAACGGAAACACCGCCGAGATCGAGCTACTCTACCGCCAGCACGGATCGGCGCTCCTTCTTTTCGCGATAGCCATTACAGGCGAACGAAGTCGCGCTCAAGATGTGGTTCACCATGTGTTCCTGAACCTGATCGAAAAAGGTGGCCTGGGCCGGGCGACGGACAAGAAGGCCTACCTATTCGCGTCCGTGCGCAACGCTGCTCTTAACGAAGGCAAGCTTCGGGGGCGAACGGTGCCCCTTGATTGCGACTCGGCCTGGTTTGATCCCCCAGACCGTGACTTTATGGGAGAACAGAATCTGAGACGTGCCCTTTGTGCCCTTCCTGATGATCAGCGAGAAGTCATTGTCCTGCACATATGGGGCGAACTCACCTTCTCGCAGATTAGTGAGCTGCTGTCCATCAGCTCCAACACCGCAGCCTCGCGATACCGTTATGCCCTTGCCAAACTGCGCGACTCAACCTTTGCGAAGGAGAATTCCTGTGCCAATACCTGATGAAGGGCGTTTCGAGGCGAATTTGAAACAATTTCGCCCACTCGTTCCCGAGCCACTTCCGACGTCGGGATCTCGCCGTCGAGCCCGAGGTAGGTTCGTCCTCTGGGCAGGGGCCGCGGCAGGTGTGGCTATTCTCGTAGGGGCAGCCGCGCTACACATTCATACACAGGGAGTCCGTGTCGCCGAGACGGCCAGCTCTCCCGCAACCACCGATCCGTTTACGGACCTCCAGCCGCTAACGATGCGAAGTGCAAATGCTTTGATAGTGAAGGCGCCGACCTTCAAGGCCCTGGCCGACGGCATGGCATTTCGCTCCCAAACGATCCCGGTCCCGAAAGGCAAACTGAGCGCCGTTACCGTGTTGGGCAAGGAGAAGATCAAGTTATGAAATACATAGTCTCAGTTTCGTCAGCAGTCCTCGTGGTCCTATTGTCGGCTATCTCCACATGCGCCCAGAAGAATCCATCTCGTGCGGACAACGCGGCTTTGCGCTATTGGTCGGCATTCTCCGCGGTACAGGACGCCGCGATAACCGACCAGGAAGCAAAAGAGCTAAACTCGGTCCTCGAGAGCATGGGACCGTACGATGATTCGAAATACAAAGACCTGCTTCAAAAAAACACGTTGGCCCTTGAAGTCATGGCACGTGGGACTTTGCTTTCGAATTGTGACTGGGGATTGGATTATGGGCTTGGAGAAGATGTCCCCGTTGACTACGCGAGAAAGGCGTTGGTCCTCGGACGGTTGAATGTTCTCTACGCGATTCACCTTTATCACATGGGCAATAAGGACGGAGCGGTTCGCGCTCTGGCTGCGGGCTTGCGATTTTCCCATGATGTGGGCAGCGGTGGCTCACTCTTTGCGACGCTCATTGCAAAAGATCTTCTTGTCACGCATCTCACGGCGGTGAACGCTGCGCTACGCACGGAGCAGCTTTCTGCGCAGCAGAGATCGCGAATACAGAACGCGGTAGCTGAATTAGGTGATGGACTTGATTGGTCAGCCGCTGCAAAGCGAGATCTGGAAGGCCTTCGCGGGCGTTACGCAACAGATGCAGTGTCATCTGCCGTTCTGACCCGGACTATTTCATACTATGTTGCTGCTCTGGACGACCCGTCGAAAATGTCAACGCTGAATGAGGCGATTCGTAATGCACCCCAACAGCTTGCGGGTCTCATCCCGAATGCAACGCGCGTTTTGGAGCAAAAGCGAGACTTGAGCAACAGGCTTCTTCAGACACGCTCGCTGCTGAAGTGATATCCAAACCATACCGCGGAATAGGTCAAATCGCAGTTTCGTGCCGACCTCTTAAATGAGGCCGAATGCCGCAGGTGGTTAGAAAGAAAAGCGGGCGCCGATCTGGATCTGGCGGCCGGGGGTCATCGGCATCGTGATGGTGCCGAACTGAGGAGTGTTGACGAAGCGATTGGGCGTGCCCAGGTTGACTTTGTTCATCGCGTTGAACGCTTCGCCGCGCAATTGGAAATTCAACTTTTCGGTGAGGTGAAAGTTGCGGACCAACGCGAAGTCCAGGGTCTGCAACGGCGGGCCGTAGATCGAGTTTCGACCGGCATTCCCGAAGGTGAATGCGGCGGGGGTAGCGAAGGCAGCGGGACTGAACCATTCGGCCGCGGTACGCGTCCCCGGGCCGAAGACGGGAGCGCCGGTGTAATTGGCGCGGATGGGATTTTCTCCGAGGACGGTGCCGGCGTTGGCGGTGTCGCCGAAAACAGAAACCGTAAAAGGCATGCCGGATTGCGCCTGGTAGATGGCAGAGATCTGCCAGTTAGAGGTGAGCAGACGTACCCAGGCAGCAGGCGTAATACCGGGTATCGCATAGACGGCGCTGAGCGAAAATCGGTGCCGTACATCGCAACCGGGGCCTTTCTCGGCGGGAAGATTGCGGTTGTTTTGCGGGATCGCGGACTCATCCATGGGAGAGCGAAAATCCGGGGCGTTGGTTAAGTTCTTTGAGTAAGTGTAATTAGCGAGAAGGCTGAGGCCGTGAGAGTAGCGGCGCCGGACATTGATATAGCCGGCGTCGTACCAACTCTTCGCGGAGTTTTCAAGGAGATTGATCGTGCTGGCAGGGAAAGTGTTGCTCTGATAGATAAAGTCGGCGGAGCTGTCGGAAGCGTTGATCACAGTGTCGGGAACGAAGGAGAGAGTCTTGAAAGGGCGGCGCGGGCCCAGAGGGCCAGGACCAGGAATGGCGTTGTTGATGAGATGAGCGCGTTGCAAATGGAAGCCGCGGGCACCGACGTAGCCGACTTGCAGCGAAGTGTTTTGACCGATGCTTTTTTCGAGGTAAGTGTTCCATTGCTGGATGTACTGAGCGGCGGCGTGCGGGTCAAACGCGGTGAAGCTGAAAGTAGTGGCGGGAAGCGCCCCCGTGCCCAAGACGGGAGTCCCGAAATTAAATCCGGTGTTGAAGAGAGCGGGAGGTGGAGTGAAGTTGTCGGCTTGCTGGGTCTCCGGAAATACATAAGGGATATTGTGGCGCTGATTGCACCAGGTGTTCCCATCGACGGGAGTAAAGAAGATGCCATAGGCGCCGTGCAGGACAAAGCCGTGGATCTGGCGAGCAAAGCCGATGCGCGGGGCAAAATTGTGCTTATTGGAATAGAGAAGTCCACGGGGATAGTCGTTTTGGCCGCCGATGAAGACGGAAGGCACGCCGCCGTTAAATATGAGGTTTGTGTTGGTGAACTGATCATCATAGAGGGGGCTGGAATATTCGTAGCGAAGACCGATGTTGAGCGTGGTGGAGGAGTTGACTTGCCAGGTGTCCTCAACGAAGGCATCGGCGCCCCAATTTTTGAGGTCCATCTGGGGCACGCCAGCCTGGCGCTGCTTGACGGTGGGAAGACTGAGGAGAAGGCTGGCAAGAGCGGAGCCGGTGCCGTCATTGAATCCCTTGTCGGTCGTGTAGCCGTTTGTGAACTGATAATAGCCGCGGTTTTGAAAGAAGCCCCACATCGGCCACCAGTAACGGTGGAAGTCGCCGCCGATTTTTATGCCATGACGGCCATGCTGCCAGGCAAGGGCATCACGGAATTCCAGCATGGTGTCCCAAGCATGCATGGGAGTGGCGGCAAAAGTGTCGCCCATGCCGGTGTAACCCTGAACCGAAAACCAGGGTGCGCCCCATGCGCCAGGACCACCGAAGCCGATGCCTTGAAAGCCGAGTTGGGTGACGTAGTCATTAACGTTGTTGTTCTGCGAAGTGTGATCCATGGAGAGGCGAGACACAGCGACGGAGAAGGAATTGACTTTTGCCGTGGAGAGGAAATGGTTCCAGGAAATGACGGCTTGCTGAGCGAGATTATCGAAGTCGGCGCCAAAGCCGGGCAAGTTCTCGGTTGTGGGGGTGGAACCATTG
>DATLVJ010000510.1:0-2979 GCA_035577585.1 Candidatus Limnocylindrales bacterium | reverse complement strand
AACGTCGCAATTGGCGTATAGAAAGGATGCGGATGCGCGGCAATCTGTTCGGGAGTTTCGCCCTTCGCTTCGAGAAGCGCATCGCCGGGAAGAGATCCGCCAACGGAATTGGCCACGGATTTGCCGGTGCCACCGTGCAGGTTGATGCCGGAGTAGTCGTTACTGGCCAGGAGCAGCGAATAGTCGGCTGACCAAAGCGCAGCGGCAAATACGTCGGAGACCTCCGGCTTGCCACCGCGATAGCACGTGTTGCCTTCCGTCATGCGTACACGGGCCCCGATCTTGCGGGCGGCCGCCGTTGCGATATTCGCTGTTTTCTCCACACTTTGCATTGTGGCCGGTTTCAGCAGGTTCGGAATGTTGACGTCCGGGTTCGTCGCCGGTCCGCCAAAATAATAGTGGTGACTCAGGGTCGTCACCTGGGGCGGAGCCGGGATAGAAGGCCACCGATCCGCAATCTCAGTCAGCCACGACACGGCACCGGCAACATCAGGCATGCCGAACCTGGCCCCGGGCACCCGAGCTGCGATGGCGCGCGCCAGCGTGAGCCATTCTTCCAGGTACGCCTTGGCCGACCATGTCTTCGGACCGCGCAGGTGCCTGGCGAATAGATCCGCCTCGTTTCCGACCTGAAAATACTGCAGACGGTTGCCCAGCGTTCCGGCTACAAAGGCCGCTTCCTCCGCGGCGCGTGCCGGTGTATTCGTGCCCATCCCGATGCCGTACAGGCAGGTCCACCCGGTGGCTTGGAGGAACTCACTTAGGTTCCTGATTGCTTCGACCGTCACCGCGTAGTAGCGGGCCTTCGGCTCGCCCTCAGTCTCCCGGACCTGCGGATGCGCTGGCTCGGGAGAATCAGGCGCGGGTTTCCAGTAAGCGAACTCGCTGGTGTTGCCCCCGAGGCGCAGAACGCCGGTTGACGAAAGCGCTTTGAACGCGCTAATCAGGCCGATATTCTGCGCCGAAAAGAAAGCCGGGTCCGCAAGTTGCTGCAGCTCGTAAGACAGACCGACAAAGTCGACGGGCATCTGAGGGCCAGTCGCCTCGCTGGGAACGGCGAGGGCCACGCGGAGCTTGCCTTGACTGCGCGCGTGAAGAGGCGCAGCGGCAACGGCGCAGGCTGCGGTGGCAAGAAATTTTCGGCGTGTGAGCATCGGTGACCTCGATCCATTACCGCTACGTCTAGAGCGCCTGCTGTTTTGTATAAGGTAAAAAAAGGCAAGAATACGGCACTTTACCAGGCAGTAGGGAACGATTCATTCATAGTTCGTCAACGAAGGACAAATCGCGACGCTTCACGTACTTGTTGAAGCAGTTCTCACACATCCAACGCTCATCTCGATCCCGATACCCATTGTCACCATTGTCAATGTGCCCCCGGCATAGTTCGCAGTGCTCGTGATCCCATCCGCCAGGGACGACGTGTGGTTCTGCTCGCGATGGCGACGTTTGCTCTGCTGCCGGAGCGTATCGCTCCGTGAAACCGCGATTGTCTGCTCGTTCCAATTTTGTCCACGTCTTTACTTCGCGACCGTCAACGATTGAAACTTCGTTTGCTTGGAACGCTTCGGCGACCGCATCGACAGTTTGAAAGCGCACATGCTCCCATCCCCATTTCTCATCCAGCACCATCCAAATGTTAAAGGCCTGCCATGCTGGGCTCAGATAATAGAGCGTTTTTCCGACGATCTCAGGTAATTCCTTCTCGTGAGCGACTAGCGTCGGGGTGCTGGTGTCTTCACCGAGGGATTTCCATTGCGCGCAAACGGCCAGGCGGTTGCCAATCAAGAGCCAGAACCAGGTTATTTCTCCCACTCGCCCAACAATTCGGTCGAACTCTCCGTCCAGTTCAAATGTGGTGAAGCCGTGTGGATCCGTTTCTCCGCGAGTCACTCGGGATACACGGAACTTAGGAAAATCCTCCAGCGTCTTTCGGTTCTCCGGGTTCATTTGTTCGCACTGCGTACATCCTAACCGGGGCGGCCAATTTCGAGCAAAGCCTGTTTTACCCCAGCCCTCGCGAAACCTAGCCGGCGCAGCGTTCCAGCTGATCTAACCTGGCGAGCGATATTAGCTTTTGTTTTCAATGCAAGGTGGATTCGAGGTGAGTGTTGCGTCAACCCATTGAGACCGGCCGCGGTAACCGGACAAATGGATTTATGCGCTACTGCTCGTAATCACTGGTTATATCCTAGGCTACTGGTTCTTTCCCATCTGCCAGAGCGGCCTCCGCGATTCTCTTGATCTGTTCCCATGACTTTGGACCCACGATTCCGCCGTTCAATTTCTCAAACCTTTTCCAGCACTGGTCAAGTTTTGGGCCTTTCGCTTCGCCTCGTCCAATTGCCTCGTTTGCTCGAGCAAGAATCTCTTCCGTAATCCTTCTGGTTACTTCGTTCATAATCGCTCCTGCAACAGTCTGACAGGAATCCGGAAAGCGCAGCAACCTCCGTGAGAGTTGTTTCCGCAAATCGTCTCGGCGTGCCAGCCGGCTCCCACTCTTCCCTCCCCGGCATGGCGACCTTTCTCCACCTGTCCCAATGGCCATGTTCTGCCAAGCACACTAGTACTCCCGTAGCGTTGACCCCCTGATTTCCCGCCGCCTACTCTTCCTAATGGCGGGGGATGTGTGTCGGAGCGTCCCCACGGGAAGCGTTACCAGTGTGGACTCTTACAGTTTTGCGCCGATTTTCCGATAAGCCACCTGAGAGGCTTACTCGCGAAGTACTACTTTCAGGCATGGTTTTAGCGAATTAGTACTTTTTCGGGCTACGGGGCGGCATGGAAACGACGGTCAAAGCAGGGCGGTACGAAATTCTTGGTGAACTCGGCCGCGGCGCCATGGGTGTGGTCTATCGCGCGAATGATCCCTTCATCGGGCGCACGGTGGCCGTAAAAACCTTGCAACTCTCTGAACAAGGCACCGGCCTGACGCGAGAAGAACTTCTCAACCGGTTCCAGACCGAAGCTCGTGCCGCT
>DATLVJ010000509.1:0-2507 GCA_035577585.1 Candidatus Limnocylindrales bacterium | reverse complement strand
GTTCGTTTCCGCCGACTCCTTGATCCCCCGCACCAGGATCACCGTAAGCAGCATCACGATGATGAACGCCGGCCAGTTGAACCCGAAATGCCACCCCGGTCCATAAATCATGTTGCCCTGCAGATCCGATAATCCACTCGGCAAATACGCCGGGGAAATCCACTTCGGGTCCGGATGCCACCCGAACCAGTCCAGCAGGTCCACCACGTGCGCCGAGAATCCCACGCTCACCGCCATGTTGCTCACGGCGTATTCCAGAATCAAATCCCATCCGATTATCCACGCAATCAGTTCGCCCATCGTCGCGTACGTATACGTATACGCGCTCCCGGCGATCGGAATCATTGCCGCCAGTTCCGCATAACACACCGAAGCAAACCCGCACACCACCGCCACCAAAATAAAGGAAATGGCAATCGCCGGTCCTGCCCCCGGCCGCCCAAATGAAGTCGAATGGGTAATCAAATACTGTAAAAGGGGAGCGTTTAAAATCGAGGAAACTTGCAGTTTTTGCCCGGCAATCGCTGTCCCCACCACCGTAAAAATTCCCGAGCCAATCACCGCCCCGATGCCCAGCGACGTCAGGCTCAGCCACCCCAGCGATTTTTTTAATCGGATTTCTGCGTTTTCGGAATCGGACAGCAGTTGGTCAATATTCTTGCAACGAAACAGTGGTGACGCCACCCATGCTCTCCGATCGCATCCGCGCCTTTAAGCGACAGCCACGAACTGGCCGCCCAACCCGCCCCAAGCCGGACACGCACTCTAGAAGTGTTAGCGCCCCACTCTATCGCGACTCCCCACCCTGCGCAACTCGCCATAGGAACGAAGAATTGTAGCGGCCACCTTCAGGTGGCCCCGATTGTTCCTAATACAATCGCCTACTCCTCTCGCCCCCCAACCGCCCAAACCGCATCCGACTTCCCAATCAAAAACGTCACAAAACAAAGCCCCAGCACCGAATGATCCAGCGATGCCCCAAAATACTGCCACATTGGCGCTCCCGCCCCCGGATAATCCGACGCAAACAGCAGCGTCACCATAAACAACAATCCAAACCCGCTCGCCCGCCGCACCCAAACTCCCAGCGTCAACGCAATCCCGATCGACAGCTCTCCATACGCCACCAGAAACGCAATTGGCCGCGCGTGTGGCAGCACAATCCCCCGCAAAATCGGCGCCATGAACGGATACGCCCCACCTTCCAGAAACTTGTTAATCCAGAATTCAAATCCCCCGTGCAAAGTAAACTGCGTCCCGAAAACCTTGTACTCCCCGAAAATCAGAAACAATATCCCCACACAAATCCGCAAAAACGCCAGCGCCCTCTGATTCGCGCGTTGAGGATCACTGTGGTTTCGCATGGAACACCCTTTCGGCCCCCACAGGCTATCACTCTAAATTGAATTTTTGGCAGTTCGAACTAAGAGGAACTTCACACCTGCTGCAATTGCGCATACCGCTCAACAAATTTCTTCGTCCCGCGCCCCGGAAAACTCACACTCACCCGCCGGTCGTCATCGTCGCCCTCAACGCCCACTACCGTTCCCACTCCATACTCCGGATGCCGCACTTTGCGCCCCAACATCGGATCAGCCTGCCCCCCGCGCTTCATTGCCGCTCGCCCAAACGATGGTGCCGTCGAAGCCGCTCCCCGCTTCTGCGGCACACGCGCCGCCGGCGCAGCGATTCCCCGCACCCGCCGCGTAAACTCCTCCGCGCTGTACGAATATTCCGGGTCCGGCTCATACCGCCGCGTCTCCCCGATCTCCGCCATCGACCCGCGCACCGTCTCCACCAGCTCGCTCGGTATCTCCGCCAGAAATCTCGATGGCAGCGAAGCCCGCATCTGCTGCTCGTTCCCAAACACCCGCCGGTAAACCGCCCGCGTCAGCGTCAAAGTTTTCCGCGCCCGCGTCATTCCCACATACACCAGCCGCCGCTCCTCCTCAATCCCTTTCTCCTCGTTGATCGACCGGCTGTGCGGGCAAATCCCGTCTTCCATCCCCGTCAAGAACACTTGGTCAAACTCCAGCCCCTTCGTGCTGTGCAAGGTAATCAGCGTAACGCCCGGCTTCCCCTCAAACGAATCCGCGTCGCTCACCAGCGCCGCCGCATCCAGAAACTCCGTGAACGATTCACCCGCATCCATCGCCTCGGCCACCGCGCGCACCAACTCTTCCAGGTTTTCAATCCGCGCCACGTCTTCCGGGGTGTTCCGGTCCTTCAGCGCGCTCATGTAGCCGGTCTCGTCTAGAACATACCGCAAATAATCCGCCGATTCTTTCGTCGTATACCCGTCCTGCAGCCGCTGAATCAATTCGCGAAACGTCCTCAGCGGCGCCACCGCCCGGCTCGACGCCGGATTCGTCATCAGCGATTCCATCGCATCCCAGAACGACAGTCCTTCCTTCTGCGCCACATCCCGCAGCGCATCCACCGTCGTCTTCCCGATACCCCGCGCCGGCACATTCAGCACTCGCAGCAGCGAAATATCATCCTCCGGA
>DATLVJ010000508.1:0-9065 GCA_035577585.1 Candidatus Limnocylindrales bacterium | reverse complement strand
GGAAATTTTGGTGTGTGGTATTTCGTGCACCTTGTCCGCCAGGCCGATCTGGTCGAGGACTTCCAAGGTGGAGGGGTGAATCGTGTCGCCGCGAAATTCCCGGTCAAAGTCCTTGTGCATTTCCAGCAGCGTTACGGGAATGCCGCGGCGAGCGAGGAGTAGCGACAACATCGCACCGGCGGGACCCCCGCCGACGATACAGCACGAAGTTTCCTGAACGTCGCGGAGCTCCTCCGCCGAACCGGCGGAAACTGTTGGCGGGGCGGCCATCAAATGTTTCACCTCAATTCTTGAGGTTCAATCTCCAGCGAGCAGGCCAAACAGCCGAACTGTGTGGGAATCTATCGGGAATTGCAAGCATTGGCAAGCAATGGTGTGAGGGCAGAACACGCTGTATTGAGAAGCGAACTCAAATATAATCCTTCCATGCAAATCTTCAGACTACAGCGGGTGTTTTTAGCATGGGCGGTTCTGTCCAGTATACCGGGCTGCCTTTGCGCACAATCGGCTCCGGCGCGGAGACAACTCTCCAACGGGAAATTACTGGGAGAAGTGCCCGGCAACCCCCGAGCGATAAACAATTTTCCGACAGCGGCGGCGGTCTCACCAGACGGGCGATTCGCGGTGCTGCTGCACTGCGGCTATGGCGCGTACACTTCAGGAGAAAAGCAGTCGTTGACGGTTCTGAACCTGGAAACAAACGAACTGCGCGATTTTCCCGATGAGCGGCTGGCCCACGATGCAAAACAGTCTTACTTCCTGGGGCTTGCCTTCAGCCTGGACGGCAAGCGCTTGTACGCCTCGATGGCTTCGCTGAGCGATCCACTGGGAAAAGGGAAGGGAAACACTGGAAACGGTATCGCCGTTTATGAATTCGAAAAGGGGATCGTGGCGCCAGAACGATTCCTGCCACTGACGCCACGCAAAGTGCTGCCGCACGGAAAGGTGCGGCGGGCGGCCTTTAAGGATGTGACCTATCCGGCGGGATTCAGTGTAGGCATGAGCGGCGGCCAGGAGCGCATCCTGGTGGCGTGCAACGGTTCTGATGAAGCCGTTCTTCTGAACAGCGCCGATGGGAAAATTGTCTGGCGATTTGATCTTTCGACCTACAAACGAATTCCGGGATCGCTGCCCTATACGACGGTGATGACCCGCGATGGGAAAAAAGGATTTGTTTCGCTTTGGAATGCTTCGGCGGTGGCGGAACTCGATTTGGCGAGGGGTGCCCTGCGGCGAATGATCCCTTTGCAGAAGCCTTCGGCCCCGCTTGCGGGCGGTTCTCACCCCACTGCCTTGCTACTAAGTTATGACGAGTCGCGGCTGTTTGTGGCTTTGACGAATCGCGATGCGATTGCCGCAATCCACACCGGCACGGGCCTGTTAGCGTACACGCTCTCTACAAAACTGCCGGGTCAGAAATACGGCGGCAGCGACCCGATGAGCCTGGCACAGACCTCTGACGGACTGGGGCTCTTCTTTGCCAATGCCATTTCCGATTCGGTCGGTGTGTTCGATTTGAGCCGTGCAACGGCCGACGGGCAACTACCGGTGGCGGGATTCATTCCCACCGAATTTTATCCGACGGTTGTGGCCGCAACTCAAAACGATCTACTGATTGGCACGGCAAAAGGCCGCGGCTCGGGTCCAAATCCTGTCGCGATGAAAAAGAGCGACGATGGCCAGCCGGAATATCCGTATAACCCGGCGATGACTCACGGCTCGCTCGCCCGCATCCCGCAGTCTGAAATTCTGCAAAATTTGCCTGTGTGGACGAAGCAGGTTGTGGCGATGAACGCTGCGCAGGGAAACGCCGACAAGGTGCCGTTCGCTACCGGCGAAAACAAAATCAAGCACGTGATTTACATCATCAAAGAGAATCGCACCTACGACCAGCTCTTTGGCGACCTGGGATCGGGCGATGGTGATGCTTCACTGGCGATGTACGGCGAAGAAATCACGCCGAACCAGCACAAATTGGCGCGCCAGTTCGGCGTGCTGGATAATTTCTACGACAGTGGCGACATTTCCGGCGATGGGCACGTGTGGTCAAATTCTGCTTCGATTTCCGACTATATAGAAAAGACCTGGCCCATCGCTTATCGGAGCAATGAACACACCTACGATTCCGAAGGCGAATTGCTCGGCGGGATTTCCATGGAAGATGGTCTGTCCGATGCCGGTGAGCCGACCGGCGGATATCTGTGGAAGAATTTCGCGAGCCACGGGATTTCCTACCGCCATTATGGCGAATACATCGTTTCGCGCTGGTGCTACGCCAAATCAGAAAGAGAGGGTTTTGAGGGCGGGCCCCCGAAGGTCAAAGGACCGAATTGCAAGAGGGCGGTTATCAAAAAAGGCGAACCGCTGGAAAAAAATGTTGGCGATCCGCGCGGCGGGCCGAGCCCATACCCGTGGGCGATTCCAGTGCTGGCGAAAAATATTGCCTCGCAACCGGAGCTGCTTGGGCACTTTGATCCGAAGTATCCCGATTTTGAAGTGGCATACCCGGATCAATTGCGGGTGGATGAATTTCTAAATGAGTTCAATGAGTTTGCCGCGGTGAGAAAGAAACTTCAAAAGGACGCTATGCCGCAATTTATCCTGCTGCGGCTGCCGAACGATCACACCGCCGGAGGAACGAAAGGTGAGCCGAAGCCGGCGGCCTCGGTTGCGGATAATGACCTGGCCGTTGGCCGGGTGGTGGATGCCATTTCCCACAGTGCTTATTGGGATGACACGGCGATACTGGTTCTGGAGGACGACGCGCAGGACGGCCCGGACCACGTGGATTCGCACCGCAGCATTGCGCTGGTCATCAGCAAGTTCGCGCCGCTCGCAGATCCACTGGGCGGGGGAGCAGTTCCGTTTGTGGATCACCATTTTTACACCACGGTCAACATGGTGCGGACCATCGAAGCGCTTCTGGGCGCGCCGCCCATGAATACCAACGATTCGCGCGCGGCCGTGATGGCGCCGCTCTTCAGCGGTCCGGGCGCACAGCCCGCCTTCGGCGCCGACTATCGGAATCGCGACAATGGATTGCTGTATGAAGTGAATAAGAAGGAGTGGAAGGAAGGCTCGAACCTCGATTTCAGCCACGCCGACGCTGCCGACACCACGGTGCTGAACAAATTTTTGTGGGAAGACCGCATGGGTGCGACTCCCATGCCGGCCCCACAACATCCCGTAATTCCGCAGTCCGCTGAGAAAAGCCTCACTGGCGAACGGCGTGCGAGGGACTGAGCGACGGCTCAATCCAAAAAGAAACGCCCGGGGATTAGCCCGGGCGTTTTACTCCACTTAAGGCTGCCTACTGATTACTGAGAACTAATAGATGTCGTACTGCTCCCAGTGCAGGGTGGCGTCGGACTGAATAATGATGTGCTTGTGCGAATTCTGCTCAAGCTCATCGATCAGTATGGACTCGCGGGTCTTCAGTGCCTTCGCAATTTCCGGGTGCACGCGGAGGGTCAGGTTCGGGCCTTCATGATCGGTGACGGCCATTTTGCGCGCTTCGGACTGGATTTCATAGCAAAGCGTGGGGATGGACTTGACCATGCCGGAGCCGGTGCAATACGGGCAAGGTTGGCAGAGCACGCGCTCCAGCGCCTGTTTCGTGCGCTTGCGGGTGATGCAGACCAGGCCGAACTCGTTGAACGAAAGCGCTTTCGACGGCGCCTTGTCCTGCTCGAGAGCCATCTGCAGGGCGCCCAAAACCTTTTCGCGATTGCGCCGCTCTTCCATATCAATGAAGTCCACCACGATGATGCCGCCCAGGTCCCGCAAACGAATCTGCCGCACAATCTCCTTCACGGCTTCCAGATTGGTCTTGACGATCGTGTCTTCCAGCCGGATGGAGCCTTTGCCGACAAACTTGCCGGTGTTGACATCAATCGCCACCAGCGCTTCGGTGTGGTTGATCACGATGTATCCGCCGGACTTCAGCCAGACCTTGGCTCGAAGCGCCTTGTCGAGTTCGTGCTGGATCCCGAACTCTTCAAAGATGGGCTGCTCCTTGGTATAGAGCTTCACCTTGTTGACGAGCTTCGGCTGGAACCGGCTCACGAACTCGACGACCTTGCCGTATTCTTCTTCGTTGTCGATCCAGATGCCGGTGAAATCGTCGCTGACGTAATCGCGAAGAATCCGCTCGACCAGGTTCAAGTCGCGGTGCAGCAGCGCGGGAGCCTTACGTTCGTCATGCTTCTGCTTAATCTCACTCCAGGTCCGTCCGAGGAACTCGATATCGGTGCGAATTTCATCATCGGTCGCGCCGCCCGCGGCTGTGCGCACGATGAAGCCTCCGGGATAGCTGCCACGCGCTTCGCCGACCAGTCGGCGGAGACGCGAGCGATTTTCCGCGCTCGCAATCTTGCGCGAAACCCCGATGTGGTCGATGGTCGGCATGTACACCAGGAACCGGCCGGGCAGCGCAACGTGACTCGTGATGCGCGCTCCCTTCTTGCCGAGAGGTTCTTTGGCGATTTGCACCACAACGTCCTGCCCCGCCTTCAGCATTTCGGAAATCAGCTGAGGCCGACGCGAGGGAGCGTGTCCGCGATGCGGGCCATGGCCACCAGGGCGGCGCTCGAAGCGCCCCCGGCCGCGATCACCGCCCCGATCCGGGCCGCGATTCGGGCCCCGATCCGGGCCCCGATCCGGGCCCCGATCGCCACCACGGTCACGGTCGCCTCCGCGATAGGGACGATCGGAGCGCCCATCTGGGCGCCCGCCACGTCCACGGAATCCGCCGCGATCTCCGCCGCGGTCACGTCCGCCGCGCTGTGGGCGTTGGAAACGCGAACGAGGATTGGTGCCGATGCGGGCGAAATCTTCACGCGGAGCATTCGGATTACGCGGGCTGCGAGTTTCTCCCGGCAATAGAATAGTGTCATCTTCAATCACGGCTTCAACGGTTGCACCATCGGTCGACGTTGCCGCCGACATCGTTTCCGCTGCAACGTGCTCGATGGCCTCGTCGTGGGCAATGTCGGCGCGCTCGGCTTCCGTCAACTCCCCGCGGTTTTCTTCTGCATGCGATTCCCCGCCTGCTTCGCTGCGATGCTCTTCGTGGCCGGAATCAGCCGCGAACTGTTCTTCGCGGGCTTCCGCTTCTGCATCTTCGCGTTCTTCCTCCTCGTCCTGCTCTTCTTCGGATTCTTGCTCGTGGTGGCCGTGTTCCTCGCGCTCGGCGATTTCATGCGCTTCGTGTAAAGCCTCGGATTCGTCCTCGTCAAAATCCGCTCCACCCACCAGCGTGTCCGCTTCCGCACGCGCTTGCGTTTCTTCGTGCTTGGCTTCCACCAGGCGAGCGGATAGCGAGACCGCTTCTTCATCACTGAGGGCCGGACCGGCGTTACGTGCCGGTTCGGCAGACGTTTCTTCCGCGTGATGAAGTTCCACGGCGGTTTCCGGTACACGCTCTTCCGTTGCGGATTCAGACGCCACCGCTTCGGCTTCCGATCCCGCGTCCGCTAGAACCCAATGCGGCAGGCTGCCGGAGAAACGCCTCGGTGTTCCGGTTCCGGGTTGCAACCCAACGGCCGGGCGTGCCGGCGTCTGTTCATAATCTGGTTGCCGCTCTTCCGGTTCGTGATCTCCAAGTGGCTCGACCGGGGCCGGCACAGGCCGCGCGCGATGCTTCGCCAACGATTCTCCCGGCAGGACAATATCGTCCTCGCGGCTTTCGACCGGAGCGCTCGGCCCGCGATCATTCGAAGGTCGTCGGTTATCGAAACTGCCGCGGTTGTCGCGGTCACCCTGCGGGGAAGCATATTTCGAGGGAGGTAAATTGCGTCCGCCACCCTGCCCGTGTGGCCGCCGATCGCGATCTCTGTCGCCGCCACCACCACCGCTGCCTCCGCGGCGCCGTCCATATCGTCCACGCCGCCCGCCGCGTCCGCGGTCCCCGCCGCGATCCCCGCCACGGTCGCTGCCCTGCGGGCGATCGTTGCCGATGCGCGGAGGATAGTTGCGCGTCGGATTATAACTGGGAGCGAAATTCTGTGGCGCGGAAGCGTTCGACTCAGGCTGCCGCTCGTCGAGGTCGTTGATTTCCGCCGGCCGCGTTTCGCCGCCCGGGTGACTCTCGTGATGCTCCGGGGCGCTTTGAAATTCCTCGGACGTTCCGCGATCATGGCGATGCTCTTCGCGCGGCTCGTCGAGAGAGATCGTCTCTTCATGCACTGTGCGTGTGGAAAGCGTTTCTCCCGGCAGAGGCTCGATCAGCGCCCCGCCCGACGCAGCGGCAATAGCCGGCGAGGGTGCGTCACCGTGGGAATGCCCGTGATCGTAGTCTTCCAGATTTTCGAAAACGTCGCTGACGTACAGGAACGCGTCGCCATCCAAGCCGATGTCGACGAACGCCGACTGCATGCCCGGTAGAACACGCGTTACTTTTCCTTTGTAGATGCTGCCGACAAGCGCGAACTCTTTTTCGCGCTCAATGTAGATCTCGACTAGCTGGCCTTCTTCCAATATCGCGACTCTCCGCTCGTGGGAGGACGCGCTGATAACCAATTCTTTCGACATGAAAACTCCTTGGGATGCACCGCCGCGGGACCCTCTGTGACAGAGGTCCAGGGCAAGGCGCCGTCCCGGTCGAGACCGGGACACGCTGGCGACAACAGTATTGTTGCGGCGTTGCGTTCGAAGCCGGAGGGGGAAGCCGGGTTGCGGCTTTCGTTTTGCGAAAACCTCATGCTATCGAGGCTGGGCCGTTGCCGGGAATCTCCCGGGGTAACGGCGGACGATGCTATCCTCACTCGTAAATTCCTTCTTGAACTGCTAGCGGCCCGAACTTTGCTCGGTCCGCGGGTCCGGCGCAAACTTCCTGATGCAGGTCGCGCTCGGAACTGGCAAACGGCTAGTTAACGAACCGGCGCAGCCGGACATTCATTACCAGGCCTATCGCCAGGAAAACAAACAGCGTGGCGGATCCTCCATAGGACATCAGGGGTAACGGAATGCCGGTGACCGGCATGGCCCCGATGACCATGGCCACATTTACCAAAACGTGAAAGCCAAGCGCTGCCGTGACTCCCATGACCAGAAACATTCCCGCGCGATCTTTGGCGCGCTGAGCGTTCTGGACCAGTCGTAACAATAGCGCCATGTACAGCCCTAAAGCAACAAGCACGCCTTTGAATCCTTGTTCTTCCGCCAGCGCCGCCATGATGAAGTCGGAGTACCGGACCGGAATATACCCCAGCTGATTCTGGCTGCCGTTGCCGAAGCCCTTCCCCCAGAAGCCGCCCGAGCCCACGGCGATCTTCGATTGCAAGACCTGATAGCCGGAGCCTTTTGCGTCCTCTTCGGGATGCAAAAACGAAGTCACTCTTTCCTTCTGGTACGGTTTCAAGAAATGCCACCCGACGGGCAGCATCAAGACGCCGATTAGGATGATCACCGCGGCGTGTTTCCACTGCAGCCCGGCCAGAAATGCGCCTACGATCAACATCGGCATCAAAACGAGGGCGGTGCCGAGATCGGGCTGCTTCAGAATTAGGACCAGCGGTATTCCTACCAGGAGCCCTGCCTTAATCAAATCCTGCAGGGAAAGCTCATCGGTACGCACCTCTGCAAAGAAGCGCGCCAATACGATGATTATAATCAATTTGACCAGTTCTGACACCTGAAGAAATTCGCCCAGGATGGGAATCCAGCGCTTCGCCCCAAATCGCGTGTGGCCGACCAGCAGGACTGCTACAAGTGCCGATATTCCAATAATATAGAGAACAGGTGCCTGATCCATGATCAGGTGGTAGTCAATGCGCGAAAGCACGAACATCAGCGCGAACCCAATTACCAGCCAGCGAATTTGCTTCGAGTGCATCCCCACCAGCACGCTTCCGTGGGTGGCGGAATAAATCTCCACCACGCCCAGAGCGCAGATGGCCGCGATAATCGCCAGCAGCCACCAGTCGTAATCTCGTGTTCCCGTCGTCTCGTTCATGGTGTTTTTATCCGCACCAATTTCCAAATCTATTCAGGCTGTGGCTTCTTTGCGGAAACTGGCTCAACCGCCGCCGCAGCCTGCTCAGGTTTCACCGTCGGCTTGGCGCGCTCCACAATCTGCGCCTTCGGCGCCGCGTCGAGATCGTACCGTTTCAATTCCACGGTCGTCTGCCCCTGGCCTTTCTTCGCCTTCTTGTCGTAGTAAGCCTTGATGATGTCGCGCACAATCGGGCCGGAAGCCGAAGCGCCGTGACCGCCTTCTTCCACCAGCACCGCAACCACGATCTCAGGATCCCGCCGCGGAGCGTACCCCACGAACCACGCATTGTTGTTGAACTTCTTCTCGCCCTTGCCGAACCGGGTTTTGGCGTTCTCGCCGATCACTTGCGCGGTTCCGGACTTTCCGCAGAACTCGATGCCTTGCAGTTTTATCGCCGCAGCGGTCCCGCCGCCTTCGTTCACCACGCCGTACATGCCTTGCGTAACTTTCTCCACGGTCGAGTCGGAAATCGAAATGCGGCGGTCGCCGACGTTTTGTGCATCTTTCAAAAGATGCGGCTGCTTGAAATCCCCGCCGGAAGCCAGCCCGCCGATCATGTAGGCGACCTGCATCGGCGTAACGATCACCGCGCCCTGTCCGATGGAAACTGAAATTGTTTCGCCCGGATACCATTTGCGGTGAAATACCCGCTGTACCCATTCCTCGGAAGGCACCAGGCCGGATTCTTCAGATGGCAAGTCAATGCCGGTTTTGGCGCCGAATCCGAGCATCTTGGCGTACTTGGAAATCCGGTCGATGCCCATGCGCATGCCGATGTTGTAGAAGAAAACGTCGCAGGAATGCACGATCGCGTTGTGGACATCCATCACGCCATGCCCGGCTTTGCCGTAGACCCAGCACTTGAACTGGCGCCCGTAGAACGTCGCGTACCCGGGACAAAACGATGTATAGCTTTCCGGCGGTACTTTTTCTTCCAGCATCGCCGTGGCCATCACAATTTTAAAGACCGAGCCAGGCGCAAGTTGCGCTTGCGTCACGCGATTCAATAGCGGGCGGTCAGCATCCGAGTTTAACCGCTGCCATTCCTCTTTCGAAACTCGGATCGCGA
>DATLVJ010000507.1:0-3913 GCA_035577585.1 Candidatus Limnocylindrales bacterium | reverse complement strand
AATATAAACCTGGAACTGTTGACTCAAAGTTTGCGGACAGGACGGGTGTCTGTTCTGCGGACAGAATTGCCGACTGGAGGTCGGAGTCCATGAAGGTCAGCCGACGGAGATCAACCTTGTAGCCCGTCGCGGCGATGATATGATCCGCCATAAGAGTGCTTTGTGTGCCGCGACTATCTGTAAGTTGCAGGCTCACGCGTCCATTTAGTACTTTCGCTTCCGTAACGCGCACATCAACATTGAGCGGGATCTTGCCCACGACCTGTTCTTTGATAAACCAGCAAGGCGCCGGGCCTAGAACCGTTCGCACCTTCTCGAATCGGAATTCCTGCGGCATTTTGCGGAAAACCAGCGGAGCGTTCGCGCACCAGAATAGTTTCCAGCCGGGTCCGATGCCGGTCATTGGAGTCCTGAGCCGATCGATCAGTGAAGGTTTCAGATTGTCCGGCGGATCGTGGAAGCGAATGACGGGCTTACGCGCGACGACCTGGACTTTTGCGCCGGCTTGATAAAGCAAAGCAGCCAAATCGAGGGCGGACGCTCCAGCGCCTACAACGATCACTTCACGGCCGTTGAACTGATCAACCGTGTTGTGCCTGGCGCTGTGGGTAGCGAAGCTTTCTCCGAGGGCCGCAAGATTCGCCGGCATATTTTCATAGTGTGTCAAACCAACCGCCATCACCACTCGGCGAGCCGTCAGGCTCCGTCCATCGTCAAGCCCCAGTCGAAAACCTTCCGGGGATCGGCGAAGCGATGTAACAAGATTAGTCTCCAACCTTGGAACAAATCTGCGTTGAAATTCCAAACCATAGGACGCAAATACATCCAGCGGCACGGGAAGCCCTATGTGTGCATAGGGAATTCCTTTCTCCCTACAGTAAGCTTCCAGCGGAAAAGTGGATCCCGGATCATACAAGCAAGAAGCAAATCCCTCGGACTTCAGCTTCATCCCCTTAGGCATGTGCGCCAGCCAGGTGTGCATCGGGTGGCCGAAAATTCGAAAGTCCACCCCCTGCGCCTTCAAATGCGCTGCAATCGACAATCCGTACGGACCAGCACCAATGATTGCCACGTCACACTTTGCCATTTGAGCTTAGACCTTTCCTTCTGTTGATCGTTCGTTAACTTCAGGGCCCTGGAATTCGGAACAGGAATACTGCGATCCCTTGTGTTCCGCCATGAATCGTTTGCCAGGTCGGGGGAGACGCGGGGCACAGAACCAACGCTCCGAGCTTCATCAGGGTCCTGGCGAAATTTCAGGATCAATCGAAAGCGAGCGCCAACCTGGGAGTCCTACCCGAAAGTATCAAGTCTCCCCATCGACGGCAATCTAGAAGCCTGGGGAACGTCGCCGAAGTAGCACGTACTGCAGGCAGCAGGCATACGGTCAACTTCCGCTTGTTACCTGCCCAGAATCATCCGTGTCAAAGGAGCGCGATAAAGCAGCACTCCAAGTCCTGTTCCAAAGGTGTTCGTGACGAGGTCATTCATTCCCGAATTCCGGGTGGGGAGCCATGCCTGCAGTATTTCGATTGCGAGACTAGTGAGAAAACCCAGCAAAACGACGAGCAAAGCTGCATTTCTTGTCGCGCGCACGGTCGAGAAATAAGCAAAAAAAGAAAGGCCGAGGGGGACAAAGCCGAGGACGTTAATCGCAACATCCTCCCAGTAGCCGGGAGTTGAGCGAAAGTGACGCCAAGGCAAAGTGAGAAATTCAGGATGTAGCACCAAGTATCGCTCCGGGATCATCAGGTTGTTCTGGGAACCCAGCTCTTCATGAACAACGCTTCCGGCATGTTCCGTGAACAAATAAAGAGCCGCCGGCTGGGCCCTTTGCGCCAATTCCGAACGTCGTGAATCGCTCCAATCCCCGAAATGCAATGCCACCTCTTCAGGTGTTAATTTGCGATTGTAAATTGCGAGTCCGTAATACTGTCCGGGCCAGGCCCCGCCAACCTTCAGGGAATTACCGAGCATAACGCGTCCAGCAAAGGCTGGCGTGGATTGCCCCATCATGCGGGAAGCCCCGGCCAGAGTACCGTTCCGATAGACGTTCGTGTCGTGAGATCCCAAGGTGACGGTTATTGCTACGGGTGAGCCGCCACCCAGAACTTCCCGGACTGCAAACTCCGCCGTGTGGAGTACGCCGTTTCCATCGAGATTCTTCCGTTGAACGATAACTGTGTTGCCATTCTGCTGAAGTGAAAATGAGGCAGAATCTTCGCCCGGTCCTTCGAACGCCAGAATCGTCCGTCGCCCTTTCGTTAGGGGAGCCGCCTTGATCCACACTTCAAGACTGCCCGAAGGATCCTCCCTGGATTCATGATCCCGAAACCCGGCAGAGCTGAAAATACAGCCAAATCTGCCCAACTGGATTCCATTTTCACCGTTCAGCCAGGTGACGTCGTTCCGGGGCGAACGAAAAGGCCAGAGGCCCGCTACCAAAATAATCGTTAGTGTCGCAAAACACGAACCGGTAATGACCCACGAATGGATGCGAGACGTGATTTTGAAGGGCATCGCGCGCAATTTTGATCAGCTAAGAATCATAGGGTGAAGGCACCTGAAGCAGCATCTATTCCAATCAGGGCTCAGGCTATCCTGGGTGTCACTCCGACATCAGGACCAAGGGGAGATCCGGTAATTACGAGAGTTTGGAATTTTTCCCAGAAGATTGAGGTAACCCTGATTCCATACTCGTGAACGGTATTTCCTGGCTCTTTACTTGAAACGCAAGCCTGTCCAGCGATTCCTCGAACGACCAACGAATTTTTCGCATTTCCAGGGCTGTGTTCTTTGCCGCACTCCACCCGAACAACGATTTAATCCACGAATATTTCCAGGAAAGATGGGGAGGCCGCAACTGTCCACCAAGCTCAGCCGCAAGTTTTTCAGCTTCTTGGACGATGTCCACGCGTTCAGGGTAGAAATTAATCATATTCCGCTGCAGATACCTGAGGGAAGCCTCTCTGATTCGGGGAGTGTCTTCGAGCGACCGGAGGTACCCAATGTGGAGCTTCATGGAGATCCACAGCGCATCCCGCTTTCGGTTCGATTTCCCCACGTAAGCCAGACTGTTGGACCGGAACCCCCGGTAATAAACTTTTGCGCCGGGTACGAATCGCGTCCCGTCGCTATTCAGAAGTACGCGGCAGAAATATTCGCCATCGTCATCGGAGAGCATGCGCGTGTCCCAGGGACCGGAAGCCTCCGTTAACTCGCGGCTCACCAGCCAGGTGGCCGTCTGCATGTAGAGGTTATCGCCCATCTTGCGGAGCAGCCATTCCGTGGGCTCCAGGTCATCCCATAATCCACTGGGAACAAATTCCGCACGCTGCCATTGGTGAAGGAATTTGCCGAACTCGGAGGAAACAAGAACTCGTTTGCTCCCAATTCCACTCAGTACCGCCATTTGCAGGGATATTTTGTCTGGAGCGAGAAAGTCGTCCGCATCCAGCCATTGAATATAATCACCGCGGCAGAGGGAGAGAGCGGTGTTGCGGGCGGAGGCGGCACCCTGGTTTTTCTGGCTGACCACCCGGACCTGGTCCGATTCAAATTTTCTTGCAATTGCAAGGGTCTGATCGCTCGAACCGTCATCGACAACGATGATTTCCTTAGGTTCCCAAGTTTGCCCGAGAGCGGAACGCAGCGTATCCGCGATCCAGGCTTGTGAATTGTACGCAGGGATCAGAATTGAAACCAAGGGCTTCGGCTGAGAAGGTTGAACCGACGCTTGGACCGAATGGCGGGGGAGTGGCCTGGAGCTCCTGCGGATCGCGCCAACAGGCACACCGAGAATTTGCAGTGCTTCGACGACCGGAACAATCTGCGCGCCGGACTGAACGGCATATTCGACCACCTCGTTGAAGCACTGCAAATTCTCGGTGTGCCTGTTGGCGCGATCCGCAGG
>DATLVJ010000506.1:0-3799 GCA_035577585.1 Candidatus Limnocylindrales bacterium | reverse complement strand
AGAATGACTATGTCTATATTCTGTTGATGACCGCAAAGAACAAAAGCAGCGATCTCCTCACCGTCATGGAGGCCGGAGCGGACGATTACGTGACGAAACCGTTCGACCCTGAAGAGCTTCGACTTCGAATTCGCGCAGGCTGCCGAGTCCTCGAGTCGGAGGAGCGGTATCGTCTTATCGCCCAAACCGCGTCCGACGGTATTGTCACTGCTGACGAAACCGGCCGTATTCAATTTGCGAATGACGCCGCAGCTGAGATTTTCGGTTTTTTAGACAGTGAACTGCTATGTCGTGATTTCGAATCTCTCGCGCCGGGATACCTCGATTGCTTTGCACGCTCTGGAGGGAACGCTAACTCGTCCGAGGCGCCGATCGAACTGGTTGGGAAACACAAGACGGGCCGGGAAATGCCGCTGGAAATCTCGCTTTCAGAGTGCGTGCAAGGTCCTCAGAATCATAGGCTCACACTCGTAATCCGAGATGTGACCGAGCGGAAGCGCACGGAGCGCCAGTTGGCGCAATCACAAAGACTCGAGTCCATCGGACAACTGGCAGCCGGCATAGCGCACGAAATTAACACTCCAATTCAGTACGTCGGCGACAATATTAATTTTCTTGCAGACTCGTTCAAGGGCCTGTCAGCGCTGCTCGCAGCCTACCGAGAACTTGAGAGTCCAGCCCAACACATAGCAGCAACACCGAGCTTGTGGGATAGAACGGCCCAACTTGCAGAGGAAATCGATGTCGATTATCTCCAAGCCGAGATACCCAAAGCCATTCAGCAGTCCTTGGAAGGCGTAAAGCGTGTCGCCGAAATTGTCGGTGCAATGAAGGAGCTTTCCCATCCTGGAACGGCAGCCAAGTGTGCGGTTGACCTGAACCACTTGATCGGGAACACGATACTGGTTTCGAAGCATGCCTGGAAACTTGTCGCTGATGTAACGGCGGACTTCGATTCAGAACTGCCTACAATCCAGTGCATCGCGGGCGATCTGAGCCAAGTCCTTCTCAACCTTATCGTCAATGCGGCGGACGCGATAGCAGACGCCATTAAGGATAAGGGCGGCATTAAGGGCCGCATCGGAATTAGCACTCGTCGCTGTGGTGACTGGGCGGAAATTCGAGTTTCAGATAATGGAACGGGAATTCCGGAATCGATACAACCAAAACTTTTCGACCCATTTTTTACGACCAAGGATGTCGGAAAGGGTACCGGACAAGGGCTGGCCATTGCGCACGCTATTATTACCCAGAAGCATCAAGGCACGATTCAGCTCGACACTCAGAAAGGCGTAGGCACTACATTTGTGATCTGTTTGCCCATCGAAGGAATAGAGAGCGGACCGGTAGCCTCTCCAGCCGACCGACGTAAACAGACTATGGTGACCCATGAACGAACAACCTCTATTGCTTGATGATGACGCGAACTGCGTCAAGCCGGCTGTCCCCACTCCTAAGCGCGTTTTATTTGTGGATGATGACCAGAACATTCTCGATGGGATCAAGCGCACACTTCACGGTATGCGGGCTGAATGGCAAATGGCATTCAGCGCGAGCGGGGCGGAGGCGCTGAAAAAGCTCGAGGAGAGCGAGTTTGATGTCATTGTTACCGACATGCGTATGCCTGGCATGAGCGGCTCCGAACTGCTGACTGAAGTGCTTCAGCGGTATCCGAGCATGGTGAGGATAGTGCTATCGGGCACTGTGGAACACGACCTGGTTCTACGGTCGGCGGCAACGGCTCACCAGTATTTGGTAAAGCCGTGTGATGCTGCGACATTGCGCGCAACTCTGGATACTGCCCTGCGAATCCGTGAGATTTTAGTATCACCGAAGCTTCGATCTCTGGTCTCTCGAGTGACTTCTCTACCAAGCTTGCCATCGGTCCATGCGAAATTAGTCGAGTCCCTGGAAAAGCCGGAGATTTCGAGTCGGGAAATGGGCGAGATAATTGCACAGGACGTTGGAATGACAGCCAAACTTCTCCAACTAGCAAACTCGGCGTTTTTTGGCCTATATCGCTACGTTGCGAGTCCGTCTGAAGCGGCCATCTATTTGGGTTTAGATACGATCAGGGCGCTCACTCTATCCACTGGGGTGTTCTCGGTATTTCACCAGAGTGGAGCGGCAGAGCCGTTTATTGGACAGCTCCAGCGCCATAGCATGAAGGTCGGCATGGTAGCCAACATCATTGCCAAGCGTGAGAGTCTCCCAAAGAAAATCTGCGACAGCAGCTTGATAGGTGGGCTATTACACGATGTCGGGAAGCTGGTTCTGGCAGCGAACTGCCCGAAGGAGTACGACGAGGTCTTGGCCGCTGCCAGGGACGAAGGGGTGGCCTGTTATGAAAGGGAGCGGCAGGTATTCGGCGCCACGCATGCAGAAATCGGAGCGTACCTATTATGGCTTTGGGGATTGCCGGACGAGATGTGCAACGCCGTTGCATTTCATCACAAACCAGCGGATTATTCGGCAAAGGGCTTTACAGCGGCAGCCGCAATTCACGTAGCAGATGCTTTGGAACACGAGGTGGAAGGCGTCCCAGACCCAGCCTGTCGGGCCGACATAGACATGAACTACCTAAACACCGTGGCATTGGTCGATCATGTTCCGGAATGGCGTCGTCTTCGCGATGAGTTTACCAACCGAGGAGAGCAAGCGTGACCAGCCGGATCCTTTGCGTTGATGATGAACCCAATGTCCTACAAGCTCTTGAGCGCCAGCTTCGGAAGCAATTCGAGATCGTGACGGCCCCAGGCCCTATAGAGGGCCTGGAGGCACTCGAAAAAAGCGGCCCGTTCGCGGTAATTCTTTCAGACCTTCGAATGCCGTTAATGAACGGAATCCAGTTTCTTGCCTCGGCTAAAGAGAGATTTCCAGAGAGTGTTCGGATGATATTGTCCGGTCAGGCTGATTTCGCGGCGACGATAGAAGCTGTAAACGAAGGGAGCATTTTCCGGTTTCTTACTAAGCCCTGCGAGAACGACCAACTGGTGAAGGCCCTTACGGCGGCGGTCGAACAATATCGCCTCGTTCAGGCGGAACGTGAGCTGCTCGAGCATACTCTCATTGGCAGTATTGAGGTTCTCAGCGAAATTCTGAGTCTGGTGAGCCCATCAGCATTTAGTCGCTCTCACCGGATTCGGCGGTATGTTCGGCATATGGCAGATGAGCTCGGCTTGCCGGAGCCGTGGCAGTACGAGGTGGCCGCAATGCTCTCACAGATTGGATGTGTCACAGTCCCCCCGGATGTTTTGGAAAAGGTATACTCAGGGACTCCTCTATCAAGTTCAGAGGCAGAAACCTTTGCTTCACAGTACCAACTGGGAGGCCGGCTGCTCGCACGAATTCCCAGACTCGATGAGGTTGCGCAAATGATTGCGAACCAGCCGAACCCGGATTCGGAAATTGCCCCCAGCCTCGGAAGCGTCGGGACGGTAGTAATCGGGGTGCGAATGTTACAGATTGCCAATGAGTTTGATCAGGGGATTATTCGTGGAGCGGGGCGAGATGTAGTTATGGCAGACATGCGGAGACGGCACCCGAATAGTAAAGACCTGATCGCCGCCCTGCACACTGCACAAGTACCGACGTTTGGAACCGAGGTACGCATGGTTGGAGTAGACGACCTCAGCACGAATATGGTGATCAACTGCGAGGTCTACTCTAAGAATGGTCTTCTATTGCTGTCGAAGGGCCAAGAAGTAACCGACTCGGTCGTTGCGCGCATGCTGAGCTTCGCCGATTCCGTTGGCGTCGTGCAACCATTTTCCGTGGTTATTCCTCGAACGAGTGGTCA